>JASHVB010000262.1 GCA_030039695.1 Acetobacteraceae bacterium | reverse complement strand
ACGAGGTTGCGGGCACTCGCCAGGATGAGTGCCCAGGTCAGTTCGATCGTCGGATTGGCGCTGTAGCCGGTGTGAACGACGTCGATACCGCGCTCCGCCGCCGCCTCGAGGTCGATCGACGAGTTCCGATGAGCTGTCGAGGCGATCAGGCGAAGCCTCGGCAGCCGCTCGATGACGGTACGGGACATCGGCGTTCGTTCGCGCATCACGCAGACGATGTCGAACGGGCGGAGACGCGCGACGACGGCGTCAGAGTCCGAGAGATGGTCGTTGAAGACGGTGACCGCCGCCTGTCCATCCAGTACCGACCAGTCGGCCATCGAAAGCGCCACATTCTGGTAGTCGTCGAGGACGGCGATTTTGAGAATCTCTCGGTTGTGGGACACAAGACGCCTCCTACACGTTTTGCTGTCGATAGGACGCCAGCCTGGCCTTGCTGTGCCCCTGGCATCGAATCAAACGCAGCCATGGCAGGTGCTTTCGTTGAGGAAAAGAACCCCGTTGTTGCCTAGCTCGTTACGAAATCCAGCAAGTCCGCGTTGATGATGTCCGGATGCGTCGTACACATGCCGTGCGGCAGACTGGCATAGGTTTTCAGCGAGCCCTTCTTCAGTAACTTCACCGACAATGGCGCCGAATTTGCGTAAGGTACGATCTGATCGTCATCACCGTGCATGACGAGCGTCGGCACGTTGATCATTCTCAAATCCTCCGTGAAGTCGGTTTCCGAGAATGCCTTGATGCAGTCGTAGTGGGCTTTGGCGCCGCCCATCATCCCCTGACGCCACCAGTTGCGGATCACGCCTTCGCTGATCTTCGCGCCCGGGCGATTGAAGCCATAGAACGGGCCAGAGGGGAGGTCGAGGAAGAGTTGGGCGCGATTGGCAACCAGGGCGGTGCGGAAGCCGTCGAATACCTCGATCGGAAGGCCGCCCGGGTTCGCTTCCGTGCGCAGCATAATGGGCGGCACCGCGCCGACGAGCACCGCCTTCGCCACACGGCCAAGCTTGGCTCGCGCGACGTAGCGCGCCACCTCGCCACCGCCAGTGGAATGGCCGATATGGACGGCGTTGCGCAGGTCGAGATGGTCGGTGAGCGCCACGACGTCGGCCGCATAGGTGTCCATTTCGTTGCCCTCCCAGGTCTGGGAGGAGCGGCCATGACCGCGGCGATCAGGCGCGATCACGCGATAGCCGTGGCCGAGGAAAAACATCATCTGCGCATCCCAGTCGTCCGCCGTTAACGGCCAGCCATGGTGAAAGACGACAGGCTGTGCGTCTCTTGGCCCCCAGTCCTTGTAAAAGATGAGCGTGCCGTCCGTAGTCTGCATGAAGCTCACGGTCGATGTCTCCTGACAGCGGTGAAGGAAGGTTGGGTCGGTCCGAACGGCGCAGCGATGTCGATCCCCCGGGATGTCGCCGCCGATGCCGTCATCGCAGAAACAATTTTATGTGCTCGAGAAACACGTCGGCATGCTGTGACTGTGCGCCGTGGCTGGCGTCCGGATAGATGATCAGTTGAGCATTGGGCAGGTGCTCGACCATCAGGAAGGCGTTGACTGGCTTGACCACCACATCTTTGTTCCCGTGCACGATCAAGCTCGGGTGTTGGATCTTGCTGAGCATCGCGAAACGATGGCTCGCCGGTATGACACCCCATTGGCGGATCGCTGACAGCTGAGCCAAGGCGGACTGCCTGGACACTGCGGAGTCGCGGTCGGTGCTCCGGCTCCTCAGCCGCTCGATATAGGCGCGTCCCGAAGCCTGGCTTGCCTGGCTCGGTGTGAAGAACGCGTTCATGAGCAAGGCGGTGGCATCATTCAGCTCGTCGACGGAGAGCTCGTCGAAGACCATTCCCTCCCCACCTTGCGGTCCTGTCCCCAGCAGGATGATCCGGCGGAGCAGATCCGGATACTCGGCGCCAAGCTGCTGTGCGATCATGCCTCCGAGCGAGAAGCCGAGGACATCGAATTTGCTCAGGCCCGTCGCACGACAGAACGCGGCGCAATGTTCCGAGAGCGCCGCAACGGTCGACGGCGTTTCGCCAGTAGACCCACCGATCCCTGGGTAATCGAAGAGGACAATGTCGTGGTCTATGGCCAAGCCATTCGTTATTTTCGGGTCCCAATCATCCATGTTCGCGGCGAAGTAATTGCAGAGCAGCAGAGGCGTCCCCCCACGCGGCCCGAAGCGACGATAGGCAAACTGAACATCTCCAGTCTGGACAAACTGGGTGGCCGCTGTTTCGTGCGTCTCGAAGGGCATTGGCGTGTTCTCCTGACCGGGGCTCTCTGCTCCGGAGGCATTGCTTCCATCAGGGCACCCACTCTGACCCTGAGTCTCGGTACTGGCGGCTTTGTGGGGCGAGATGCTCTCGCGTGCCTCCGTCGAAGACGTTCAGGCCGACGTGTGAGCCTCAGTGGTGGCGAGGACCTCGGCAAGTTTGGCGCGCCGGTGGCCGGAAATGATCACCTCGTTGTCGCGTTTGTGGAAAGCATCAGCGAGACCGCGTCCGATGCCGGCCTCCCCGCCGTGAACGAAAATCGTGCTACCTGTGAGTTTCATGGCTTGTCTCCTTGAGCGTGCGAAGGTCAGTCGGGGAACCGATCGCCGAACATTGGCAAGCCACTCAGAGATTGGGACCTGGTGGCCTCATCCTGAAGCACGTCCCAGTGCTCTGCGAGCTTGCCATCTTCGATGCGGAGTACGTCGGCCGCGATCCAGGCGATGGGCCGACCATTGCCGGAGAAGCGGCCATGGGCAATGACGAAGTCGCCCTCCGCGACGATGAGCTGGTTCTCGTATTTCAGGGTGTCGGGCAACGTTCGGATTAGATTGAACAATCCGTCGCGGCCGGGTGCGATGTGGGCGCTGTGCTGAATATAGCGGTCCGACCAGAAATGTTCCGCGCCCGCATAGTCGCGCTTGTTGAAGAGCGTGTCGAAGGCCTCGAGCACGAGCGCCTTGTTCTGCTCGGGCGTCGTCTTGGTCATGCATCATCTCCTCGGTGCGCGATCCATGTTTCAGCGCCAGCAGCCGATGTCCCTGGTGACCCGGCAGGTTGGGCCGTCTCTCCGGCGTATCTCGGCGCCTGAACGACGCCGGCAGAGGCGCAACGATGGGAAGGTTAGACAGAGAAGCGCAGCGTCTCTGTCACAAGCCAATCGTGATTGGGACATTCTTGACCGACCGATCAAAGCGAACATTGAACGCAAAGGTTCGGTCGGCACTGTCAACTCACGGCCTTGGACGTACTTGCCGGCATCCGCGCGGCAGCAAGGTTTGACACGCGACGCGTGACGTCGAACGCGACCGCCACCCTCGCGCCGGCCCTTGCCGTTTACCCAGCAGCCAATGTGGACGTCGTTGAGGGCGGCGTGATCGTAAAGCCGAGCCGGCCTCCCGTAACCCCACGTTTGGTGGCGCTCCGCTAGTGACTCGTGGACCTCACTGCAGTCCACGGCTCTCCACCCTCACCAGAGTCCACACCCGCCGGCTCTCGGGCGCAGCGGGCCACTCCCGGGGGTAAAGGCCCGCACTTATGGGGGGACGCGCGGATAAGAACGGCGCCGTTCAAGATGTGAGAACCCGCCGCTCCCGAGATCGAACGCGCCGTGAATGCGCCAGTCGGTACCTGTGCTGCCGGGTTTGCTGACACAGCTGCCATCGGCGAGACGCAGCACATGGCCGGGCCAGCGCAACCTGGCGCCGGGTGCTGTCACCGCCAGCAGTTGGGCGACAATGGCGGCAAGGAATGCCACCGCTTGCTTCAACCGGTCATGCACAACGGGATTGCTGAGTTCGGCGATCTTCAGCAGCGACACCCAGCCCGCGGTCTGACGCAACGAAAACCCGCCCGGCCCACGCGCCAGGGCAAGCCGCAACAGGCTCGCCCCGTCGCCGATTTTGCGTCGGCGCTGAATTGCTTTGGTCTCCAATGCCTGACGATCGAGGTCAGGCCGACCGGCAGCCGCTCCAACAGCTCGCTGAACGGGTCCGTCGGGACAGATGCTGTGTTTTGCATCCGCCCCTGGAATCAAGCCGAGTCGCGTCGGGTCAAGCGTTATTTGAGCGCCCATGATGTCTCACCGCCCTTCGCTGTGAGGTCCAAGGCTACCGGATGCGGCCGGTCCCCACGATTTTGCATGCTCCCAACGCAACCTCCGCCATTTAACACTTCTCAACGGCGTTCAACTCGCGCCAATCCCGGGCGCCTCGTACCCTCTGGCTCAGGCGCGCTCATAGCGGAGCGACAGGAGGGCCGCACGGATGCAGACTACCGGACCCGATCAGGTCGGGGATGCTGCTCGACATTCCGCACACCGGCGCCTGACGGCCGTTGCGCCGTGTCGGGCGCGACGCCTGGCGCACCACGATGTCGGCGCGCGTCTCTGGCGCTGCATCCGGCGAGGCGACGGAGCCGCCGCGTCAGCGTGCCAAGGCGTCGCCGCGCCATGCCGGGCGAACTCGTCGTTGCGACCGTGCGGTTCTGTTCCGGCGCGTCAGATAGCTGCAGAGGTAGCTTCCGATGACGCCGATGCCGTCGGGCGGGCGGACATCGGTCTCGCCGAACCATGCATATCCGCCCATGACCCCCGGTACCTGCGAAAGTCGTGATCATGAGCACTTGCACGGTTCTGATCACCGGCGCCCTCACCGGCATTGGCCGCGCCACGGCGATTGCCTTTGCCAAGGAAGGCGCGTGTCTCGCGGTATCCGGGCGTCACAATGCGGCCGGGAAAGCGCTTGCCCGGGAGCTGACGGACCTCGGCGCAGCAGCCATGTTTGTACGGGCCGACGTCCGGCACGAGGGCGAAGTCCGCGCGCTCATCGACGCGGTGTTTGCGCGCTTCGGCCGCCTGGACGTGGCGGTGAACAACGCCGGCACCGAAGGCAAATTCGGCCCGGTGATCGACCAAACGGCCGAAGATTACCGTCTCACGTTCGATACAAACGTGCTCGGCACGCTACTCGGAATGAAGCACGCGCTACGCGTTATGCAGCCTCAAGGAAGCGGCTCTGTCATCAACCTCTCTGCGACGCTAGGCAGGCGGGGCGCCGCCAATATGGCGCTTTATGCCGGCAGTAAGCATGCGATCGAAGGGATGACCAAATCGGCTGCCCTGGAAGCTGCGGCATTTGGCGTGCGGGTCAATGCCGTGGCCCCCGGCCCGACCGAGACCGGCATGCTCGACCGCCTGATTGGTGCCCCAGAAAAGAAGGCCGCGATCGTCACCTCCTTGCCGATGAAGCGGGGCGGCGCGGCCGAAGAGATTGCCGACGCGATCACCTTCCTGGCTTCGCCTAAGGCAAGCTTCATCACCGGGCAGATCCTTCGCGTGAACGGCGGCATGACCGCCGGCTGACGCCATGCCTGGAAGAGGCAACCTGGACGAGAACATTGCGGGCAGGACCGTCGGCCCGCACCCCACACCCGGGGGAACCTCGCCTGGCGTTTGCGGGCGATAGCGGCGCCACGCCGCGAATGACCCGCCGACCAATGCCGCGCTGCGGCCCGTTGCGCCGTGAGCTGCGGCCGCTCCCGATGCCCTCGGCACCGGAACTGAGGCGCCGGGCCGCGCGATCACCATCTGGTGCACGACATTGCGGATGAATACGTCAGTGGTGAATGCCATGCCTAGAACCCGACGACGCGTCGTCGTCTGCTGGGTTTGGGGCGCAGTATAACTCTCGTCCGATCCCACGTGCCGAGGGGACGAAATCAAGCGACTTTCAACACATGTTAACTCCCGTCTATCCCGGGGAGTCTGCCATTCCTTGCCCTCGCAGCCGCCACGGGCAGAACAGCAGGAGGCGAGGCCATGTTAGACTCGGCAATCCAGGGGAGCATCCGCCCGCTTTCGACTGAAATGCGTGTCACGTCACGGGCTGCAGCGACTGACAATGTGCGGGTCGCGTTCTTGCGCTGTAGGACCCAAACCACCGTGCAGTGGAACGCGGTGCGGCCAGAGGTTTCGCTGGTTTGGGTGCGTGAGCGGCCGAGCGATTCGCGAGTCACGGTGGCAGGCAAACGGGCCGACGGCATTGCGCCGGGGCGGGCCAATCTCTGGTTCCTGCCGGAAGGCGTGGACGCTCAGGGTGAGCTGACCGGAAATGGCGCGTATGACTGCGCGGCAGTGTTTATCGATCCACGCTTTCTCCCTGATAGTGCCAGGGAGTCTTTATCAGAGCCGATCATTGGGTTCGCGAATGACGCGCTTGGTCGCGCATTCGTAGAGCTCGGTGGCGAGCTTACGGCCGGCGACGCCATGCTGTCTATGTTTACCGAGGGCTGGACGATGCAGGCCTTGGCCTATGTGGCGCGTGCCAGCCGGGGGCAAACTTGCGGTCGGTCGCGCCGTGGTGGTGGCCTCGCGCCATGGCAGCTGCGCCGTGCCAAGGAAATGTTGCGGGAGAACTTGTGTGATAACATACCGCTCGCCGAAGTCGCTCAGGCGTGCAAAATTTCGGTCAACCATCTCTCTCGGGCGTTCAAGGCATCTACAGGGCAGCCGCCGCACCAGTGGGTGACGGCCGTACGCATCGAAGCCGCCAGAGATCTGTTGGCAAATTCGCCGACATCGCTGGTGCAAGTGGGTGCCATGTGCGGGTTTGCGGATCAGAGCCATTTTTCGCGGGTGTTCGCACGCATGGTCGGCTGCAGCCCTGGCGCGTGGCGGCGGGAGCATCGGGTCTGATGCCCGTATCCCTTCAGTGAGGGGTAAGAAATCCCGCACCAGCTGATGATGGGGCTGAATTGCGCCACCGAGCGTCCGTTCGACCTGCTGGTGCAGACTGGCTTTGGCACCATTGCCACGATTCCGCGCAAGATTGTCACGGTCTGTATGGCCAATGGCACGCCCTATCGTTCCCATTCCGTGCCCAGACGATCTTCACACCTGACACCGGTCGCATCGACATGCCGGTGGCGCCGCCAGCTGGTATCAAGGCCCCCGGTGTGGTGGCGGCGGCCGCCTGTTCGACAGAGCGTTCGAAGGCCGAGCGGATCGCGTCAGTCCATGACCGCCGAGTGGCCGGTCGGTGCGCTGCGCGACTGGCGGAGCAGCGGCAGCAACAGCAGAATCGAGATCGTGGTCAGCATCATCAGCTTGAAATCGTCGTCGTAGGCGATGATCTGCGACTGCCGGTCGATCATGGCGTTCATTGCCTGGGCGCCAAAATGCGTGGTCGGCAACATCATATGCGGCATGCGAACGCCGAGCATGTGGTGCAGCGGTGAGACGTAGCCCGTCAGCACCGAATGTTCCACCTGCATGTTCTGATCCAGCAATGCCTCGCTCACCGATACGCCGATCGCCATCCCGATATTTCGGAACAGGCTTAACAGCGCGGTGCCCTCGGTGCGCAACGCTGGCTCCAGCGTGGCGAAGGCAATCACCTGCAACGGCAGGAAGGCGAAGCCGAAGCCGACACCCTGCACGATCGCATTGACCACCACGTCTTGCTCCGACACCGCGGGCGTCCAGCCGACCATGCGCCATAGGCTCCAGGCCAGGATCACGACGCCGATGGCCATCAGCAGGCGGCCATCGACACGATTCATCACCCGCCCGGCGACTACCATCGCCGCCATCGTGCCGATGCCGCGCGGTGCCATGGCGAGACCGGCGGCCTCGACCGGGTAGTTGGCGAGTTCCTGCAACCAGGGTGCCAGCAGCGCCGAGACTGCCAGCAGCACCAGGCCCACCATGAACATCACCACCAGGCCAATCGTCAGATTGCGATCCTTGAAGATGCGTGCTGTGATGAAGGGGCGTTCGGCAGTGCACATGTGAACGACGAAAAGATAGAGACCAAGCGCGGCCATTGTCGCCTCGATGATGATCTCCCTCGAGCCGAACCAGTCCTGGGTCTCACCGCGATCCAGCATGAGTTGCAGGCCGGCGAGGCCGACAGCGAGCAGGGTGAAGCCGGTCCAGTCGAAGCGCAGTCCCGACTTTGGCGGGGTGCGTGGCAGCAATGCACCCAGGCCAACGGTCGCCAGGACGCCAAACGGCACGTTGACGAAGAAAACGAAGCGCCAGTCGTAGAATTCGGTGAGATAACCGCCGAGTGTTGGTCCCAGGATCGGCCCGATCATCACCCCTATGCTCCAGATCGCCATTGCCGAGCTGCGTTGCTCGGGCGGGTAGATTTCCAGCATGGTGGATTGCGACAGCGGCACCAGCGCCGCGCCGAACATGCCTTGCAGCAGCCGGAACATCACGATCTCGGTCAGCGAACCGGCAATGCCACACAGCATGGAAGTGATGGTGAAGCCGATCAGCGACACCATGAAGACGTTTTTCTGGCCGAAGCGATTGGACAGCCAGCCGACCGGTGCTGTCATGATCGCTGCGGCAACAATGTAAGAGGTCAGCACCCAGGTGATCTGGTCGGCGCTCGCCGCCAGGCTTCCCTGCATATACGGCAGCGCAACATTGGCGATTGTGGAGTCGAGCGCCTGCATCAGCGTCGCTGCCATAGCGCAAATCGTGATCAGGCTCCGGTGCGCGACCGGTGGTTCGGCTGGTGACGGCATGGCGTCGCTCAGAACAGATCGGCGAGCGACCGGCTGTGGCCAGTGTCGATCGAGACATAGGCGCTCATGCCGGCGGATAACGGTGGGGTGTGCTGCTGCGCGTCGAGGGTTATGCGCACCGGCACGCGTTGTACCACTTTGACCCAGTTACCAGAGGAGTTCTCCGCCGGCAGGAGCGAGAATTGCTGATCGGTGGCGGCGGCGACGCTTTGAACGGTGCCATTCCAGGTGCGGCCGGGATAGGCGTCGATCGTCATCGAGACATGATCGCCGGGTCGGACCCAGGTCAGGTCGGTCTCCTTGAGCTCGGCCTCGACCCACATGTGCTGATCCGATACGAAGCCGAACGCGGGGGTCCCGGCTGCCAGGTACATGCCCGGCTGCAGCGTGCTCACCCGGGTGACAACGCCGTCGTACGGTGCACGCACGACCGCGTGGCGTATTCGCGTTGCGCTTCCGCCACCTGCGCGGCGGCGATGCAGTAGGCCGGCATTTGCTGCACCGGCAGATCCGGCTCGCCCTCGAGTCGCACCAATTGCGCGTGCGTCTGCATGTAGGCGGCATTCATTGCCTGCCGATCGGCCATCAGCCGATAGCGTGCGTCGTCGGTTTCCTGTTGGCTGACAGCTTGCTGCTTCACCAACACGGCGAACCGATCGTAGTTCGTCTGGTCCTCCTGCACCTGTGCCCGCATTGCTGCCGCTTCGCGCAACGCGCTCTGGTAATCGGCCTGCATGCCCTCGAGGTTGAGCCGGGTCTGCGCCAGGTTGGCCTCGGCGCGGCGGAGGGCGATCTGGAACTTCAGCGGGTCGATCCGGAACAATATCTGCCCTTGCTTCACCGCCTCGCCGTCGTGCACGGGGATGTCCGCAACCATGCCGGAGACATCGGTGGACAAGGTCAGCTCGTTGGCCCGGACGTAGGCGTCCTCGGTGGTGGCATAGCGACCACCGGTCAACCAATACAACAGTCCAGCCGCGATCACGACGGTCACGCCACTGCTCATCAATGACCAGCGCAGCAGCCGGATGCGGCGACGGCCGTGCGAAGGGGGCCGGTAGATGGTCTCTTCCCGAAAGGTGGCGGCGTGCGACATGACACCTTGAATGCCCTGAATGATTCGATGGCGGTCGATAAACTGGCGGCTTATCGGGTGGCGATCCCAGGCATGTTGTTAGGCAACATTGGCGACGCACCAAGGTGGTGACATTTCCAGGATGCGGCCCGCGTTGGCTGACGAGCCAGCATCCTCGTACCCTTCCGACACCCTGAGATCGTTCGACTTATCCCCGCGGTGTAATAACCGTTTCTGGCGCGCCCCCCGGTACGATCAGCGTGCCTGTGCCGTTGGCATTATTGATGAGCAAGCCTTGTCCGCCACCGCCTGGGAGCGTGGTGGTCGCGAACGATCCGACTTGGCCGGTTACGAAGCCGGGGCCATTTGGCGTGAGAACTGTCTGTCCCACCGCCGGTGTTTGCGAACTCGCGAGAGCCTCCGGCGTGCCAAAGGCGGCGACGGTTTCCACGTTGCTCGCCACTGCCTGGCCACAGAGTCCACTCATCAAGACAATCACGGCGGCCGCGACATGTGGTCGCGCGATTCGACCACCACACATGAGCGCTCTTGTCATATCAGGGTCCTTTCCTAAAGCCGCACGCACTGGTCGCGTGGGCATGCCGTCTATCGTTGTGGAAGTTATGAAGGTCTTCAGCACCAGTGCATATCGTTACCGGACATCAGGGACGCAACGTGCTTTGCATGCATGGAGATATGTGCGGATTGAATAATGGAACCGCGGCCGCGGTCACTCGGCCGGTAACACTGCGTGTTCATGCAGATCGATGCTACGCCTGGAGAGAAGGGAGGCGAGCTTGTCCATGTAAATGTAGACAACAGGGGTGGTGAACAGCGTAAGGACCTGCGAAACCACCAGGCCGCCCGCCATCGCGTAGCCCAACGGCTGGCGCAGTTCGGAGCCAGTTCCGGTGCCCAGCATCAACGGCAGGCTGCCGAGCAGCGCACACATCGTGGTCATCAGGATCGGGCGGAACCGCAGCTTGCAGGCTTCGTAGATCGATTGCTCGGCAGTCAGTCCGCGGTTGCGCTCCGCTTCCAAGGCAAAGTCCACCAGCATGATGCCATTCTTCTTCACAATGCCGATCAGCAGGATGATGCCGATGATGCCAATCACATCCAGTCCGAACCCGAAGGCCAGCAGCACGATCAGCGCGCCGGCACCGGCCGCCGGCAGCGTGGAGATGATGGTCAACGGATGGATCAGGTTCTCATACAGCATGCCCAGGATGAGGTAGACCGCAATCAACGCCGCCAGGATCAGGATCGGCGTGCTGCTGAGCGAGCTCTGGAACGCCTGTGCGTTGCCCTGGAAACTGGCGCTGATCGTCGCTGGAACGTGCAGCGCGTCCATCTGCTTCTGGATGGCCGCCACAGCCGGTCCCAGCGGCACATTGCCCTTCAGGTTGAAGCTGATCGTGACTGATGGGAACTGCCCCTGGTGGTTCACTGACAGCGGCGCCACCGTGGTATGCTCCGTGACCAGTTCGCTCAGCGGGACCATGCCGGAGGTCTGCGAGCGGACATAGATCCGTTGCAGCGCATTGGGGCCGAGCTGGAACCCCGGAGTAACCTCCATAATGATGAAGTACTGGTTCAGGCTGGTATAGAGCTGTGCGATCGGACGCTGACCGAAGGCATCGTACAGCACGTTATCGATCTGCGCCGCCGTGATGCCAAGCCGCGACGCACTATCCCGGTTGATCGAGAGCGTGAGCTGCGGTGCGGCGGACTGCTGGTCGCTGGTCACGTCGGTGAGTTGCGGCAGTCTGGCCAGCGCCTGTTCGACGATCGGGCCCCACTTGTTCAGCTCGCTCAGATCGACGTCGCTCAAGGTGTATTGATACTGTGTCGCGGTCAGACGACCACCGATGTTGATGTCCTGTACTGGCTGCATGAACAGGCGCATGCCGGAGACGCCCTTTGTGGCCTGATCGAGCCGGGCCATAACCTGATCGATGGATGCGCGCTGATCGCGCGGCTTGAGGGCGATGAAGATGCGCCCCTGGTTCTCGGTCGACGTGGCGCCGCCCGCGCCGATATAGGCGCCGACGGACGCGACCGCCGGATCCTTCTCGACCGTGGCGATCATGCGCTGCTGCAGTGCCGCCATTCCATTCGGCGAGACATCCTCCGCCGCCTCGGTCACACCCAGAATCAACCCGGTGTCCTGTTCCGGAAAGAAACCCTTCGGAATAATGAGGAAAAGCCAGCCGGTGAGAGCGACGGTGGCAAGCATGGTCATCAGCGTGACGAACCGATGCCTCAGTGCGACCACGAGCAATCTGTCATAGCCGTTCAACAGGGCGTCGAAACCGCGCTCGAGCGCGCGCGAGATCCTGCCGGCTTTGTCCGAATGCGCTTCGCGCAGCAGATGCGCCGCCATCATCGGCGTGAGGGTCAGCGATACGATGACCGACACCGCAATCGCAACCGTCACCGTGACTGCGAATTCCTGGAACATGCGGCCGACCATGCCGCTCATCAACAGCAGCGGGATGAACACCGCGACCAGGGAGATCGAGATCGACAGGATGGTAAATCCAATCTCGCCAGCGCCGTCGAGTGCTGCCTGCAGCGGCGTCTTCCCCATCTCCACGTGGCGGGCGATGTTCTCCACCATGACGATGGCATCGTCCACCACGAAGCCGACCGCGATCGACAGCCCCATCAGCGACAGGTTGTCCAGGCTGTAACCGGCAAGGTACATCACCACGAACGTGCCGATGATCGATACCGGCACCGCGACAGCCGGGATCAGCGTCACCCGGGCGTTGCGCAGGAACAGGAAGATGACCGCCACCACCAGGCCAACCGTGAGGATAAGGGTACGCTCGACGTCAGAGACTGATGCGCGGATGGTGGTGGTGCGGTCGGAGATGACCGATACCTTGATGGCGGGTGGAATCGACGTTTCGATCTGCGGCAGAGCCGCCTCGATCGCTTCCACAGTGCTGATGACGTTGGCGCCGGGCAGGCGCTGGATCGCCAGGACGATGCCGCGCTGCTGGTTGACCCAGCCACGCAAAGTTGTGTCCTGTGGCCCGACGATCGCCCTGCCGACATCGGACACGCGGATCGGACCACCGTTGCGATAGGCAATGATCTGGTTGTTCCAGCCCGTCGTGTTCAGAACCTGGTCGTTGGTCTGCAACGTGTACGCACGCTGGTTGCCATACAGGCTGCCCTTCGGTTGATCGACGCTGACATTGGTCAGAGCGGTCCGTACATCCTCCAGGTCGAGCCCGTTCGCGGCGAGCTTCGCGGGATCGAGCTGAATGCGAATGGCGGGGTGTTGCTCACCGCCGATCCCCACCAGTCCAACGCCGGGCACCTGCGAGATCTTCTGTGCGATGATGCTTTCCGCATAGTCGTCAACCGTGGTGATGGGAAGCGTTTTGGACGTCAGCCCGAGCACCAGCACCGGCGCGTCGGCCGGATTGGTTTCATGGTAGGTTGGCGGTGACGGCATGTCCTTTGGCAACTGCCCCGCCGCCGCGTTGATCGCCGTCTGCACGAGCTGGGCCGCGGCATTGATGTCGTCATTCAGGGCGAATTGCAGCGTGATCTGCGTGTAGCCCGTCGAGCTGGTCGACGTCATCTGCGTGAGATACGGGATCTCGCCGAACTGCTTCTCCAATGGTGTTGCGACAGAGGACGCCATGGTTTGCGGATCGGTCCCAGGCAATTGCGCCGTCACCGCGATGGTCGGAAACGAGACATTTGGCAGCGCCGCAACCGGCAGCAGCATGTATGACACGCCGCCGAGCAACACGATCGCCACCATCAGCAGTGCCGTGGCGATCGGCCGCCGGATGAAACCGGACGAAATGTTCATCCCAGCATCCCCGCACTGGCTTCTGTACTGTTCTGCACGCGCGGATCACCGGCCGGCACCTGGGCCACCTTGACCCCGTCGCCCAGGCGATACTGGCCTTGCGTCACCACGACGTCGCCGGGCCGCAGACCGCTGTCGATCAGCGCACGGCCATCCAGCGTCTCACCGATCGTCACCGCGCGCTGCTGCACTGTGCCGTTCGCCGCGATGACATAGACCAGCGAGCCATTTTGCCCTTGTTGCAATGCGTCCAGTGGCACGGTGATCGCGTTGTGCCGCTGGCTGAGGATCAGACGCACATTGACGAACTCACCCGGCCACAGCGTACGGTTTGGGTTGGGAAACGTGGCCTTGAGTTGGATCGTGCCCGAGTTCTGGCTGACCGCGTTGTTCACCAGCAGCAGAGTGCCTTGATCGAGCTTCGTTCGGTCATTCTGGCCATAGGCGACCACCCGCAGTGTCCCCGTGGACATCGCCTTCTGCACCGCCGGCACGTCGTCCTGCGGCAGCGTGAAGACCACCGAGATTGGTTGGATCTGCGTGATCGTGACGATGGGCGTGGTCGACGTCGGCTGCACGATGTTGCCGATATCAACCAACTTGATGCCCGTCACACCGTCGATCGGTGAGGTGATTGTGGTGTAGCTGAGCTGGGTTCGGGCATTGAAGATCGCCCCCTCGTCGCCGGCGATAGCAGCCTGCAGGCTATTGACCGTCGCAGTCTGGTCGGACACCTGCTGTGGCGTTGCATAGCCCTGCTTCACGAGCGTCGAATAGCGACCCAGATTAAGCTTGGCGGCAGCCAGGTTGGCGGTGTCGCGTGCCAGCGAAGCCTCGGCCTGCTGCAAGGCCGCCTGGAACGGTCGCGGATCGAGCTGGGCGATCAGGCTGCCGGGATGCACAGTCTGCCCCTCGACAAAGCCGA
>JASHVB010000261.1 GCA_030039695.1 Acetobacteraceae bacterium | reverse complement strand
TAAAGCTCCAGGCGGCGACGCATTCAGAGTTCGACCAGCAACTTGCCGAACACGTCCCTGGCTTCGAGCCTTGCCAGTCCGGCGCGGAAGTCCTCGAGGGGATAGACCGTGTCGATCACCGGCCTGACGCCGCCGGCGATGCGGTCCAGCGCGCGCGACAGGGCCGATAGCGGCGCGCCGAACGAGCCGATGATGCGGTACTGCTGCTGGAAGAGCTGCATCAGGTTTATGCTGCCGGACGGCCCAGACGTCGCACCACAGGTCACCAGCCGCCCGCCACGCTTCAGTGACAGCAGCGACCCGGACCATGTATCGGCGCCGGTGTGCTCGAATACCACATCGACGCCACGCTTGGCGGTCAGGCGGCGGACCACGCCTTCGAACCGATCCTGACGATAGTTGATGACATGATCCGCGCCGATTGCTTTCGCCTTTTCCGCCTTGTCGGCACTGCCGACCGTGGTGATGACCGTGCAGCCAAGCGACTTCGCAACCGGGATGGCGATGCTGCCGATACCGGAACCCCCGGCGTGCACCAGAATCGTCTCGTCCGGCTCTAGCCTGGCGTTGTCGAACAGCATGTGCTCGACGGTGGAATAGGCGACGGGGACGGTGGCGGCGTCGTGCAGGCCAACGCCGGCAGGAATCGGCACCAGGAAGCGCGCGGGGTGGTTGGTGAGTTCCTGCGCGAAGCCATCCAGATGGAAACCGCGCACGCCGCCCGGGTTCTCGCACAGGTTCTCATGCCCCGCCCGGCACGCCTTGCAGTGGCCGCATACCAGAGCGGCGAAAGGGGCCACACGGTCGCCGGGGCGGACATTGGTCACACCGCTACCCAAGGCAACCACTTCGCCAGCGGCCTCGGCGCCGACCGCCAGCGGGTAGATCCGCTTGGCAAATGCCATGCCGCGGAAGCCCCACACGTCGATGTGGTTCAGCCCGACGGCGCGGATCCGCAACTGTGCCTCGCCCGGCCCGGGTGGCGGGGGCGGATCGCGCTGAGCCAGCACGAGTTCACGGTCGGCAACGAGCTGCAAGGCGCGAATCTGTCCCTCCTCTCAGTGCGAGGCGCACCGCGCCAAAGCAATCTGAACGACGTCATGGCTGGCCCGTCTGCCAGCCATTCACGCCTGTGCTTCGTATGTAGGGCAAAGGCGTGGCTAGCCGCCACAGGGGCGGCCATGACATCGTAGCAGATTGCTTCGGCGCGGTGCGCCTCGCAACGATAGGAGGGACGGCTATGGTGGACGACGAGGACCTGCCGGTCCGCAAGCGGACGCGCCTCGAGAAGCTGGTGCTCGATACGCTGGGGATTGAGGAGCTGCGCGACTATATCGGCGAGCTGAAGGAGGAGATCTCCCGGGTCGAGGCCGACATCGCGCGCAAGCAAGGCCACCGCAGCGCCGCCGACGCCTTCTTCCGCAAGCCGTAGTTGAAGCGGATAACTCTTTACCCGCAGCGCGCTCGGACTTATGCACCGCTTGTGGCCGGATGGGGCGTCGCCAAGCGGTAAGGCAGCGGATTTTGGTTCCGCCATGCGGAGGTTCGAATCCTCCCGCCCCAGCCAGCTGCGGCCGGCCGAACGGCGCAATTCGGTCACTGCGGCAGATGAACAACACCCGCATCCCATCGATCTCGGGGGCACGCCGGCCGTGCGGCGGCGGGTCACCGTTACATCGGCTCCCGATGCGGTCAGCCTGCCGGATCACAGGTCGCAGCCCGGCTGCGACTTGCGCAGTTCCTTCTCCACCGTGTGCCTGATCTGCACCCAAGATACGGATTGTCCGGGTTCACAGGCGGGCCGGCCAAAGGCCCAGAAAAGGCGGCTATCAGCGGGGTTCGGCGCCTTAGCGCCTGGCGGAATAGAGCCCGGCTCGGAATGGCGCCAAGGCGGGCGCCCGCGCGGAGGATCTCCTCAGCTGGCGGCTCTGCCATCGTCGGGAAATGAAACGTCTTCGTGGAATTCCGTTGCCCGGGGCGATCAGCGATCGTCCGAACAGGACGCCGGCGGTGACGACGACGTCGGGTGGCAGCCCAACCGGAACATGTCATCACCGGCCTCGCCCGAATAGTCGGGCGAATCGGGGTCTTGATTGTTGGCGCGAGTCTCGCCGCAGGCCGCGAGACCGAAGGACAACAGGCCGAGAAGTACCCAACGACGGGAACTAGGCATGGTTGTGCTCTTTCCGTTGAACCGCGGCACGTCTGTCGGTTGCCGCCGTTTTCTAGCGCGGCACCGCGGCACAGGCCAGTACGAGGTCAGCAACCACTCTGAAAACTCTGATGATTTCTCCGGAATCAAGACCAGCGCCCAGGCGGCCTCGATACACTCGCCGCTTTTAGGGCTCGCGGCCATCAAGCGGCCTCCCGGAGATCAGAGCCTTGTTCGTGCTTCACAGAGGCTCGTTTCACGCGAGGCCGACGTTCATCAGATATGCATCAACAAAAACTTCTCCATCAGCCGGCGCGGTCCAAGGCGCCTGTCGATGGGACGGAACTGCCTTGGCGGCGCGACCGAACGTACTGGCGCGGGGAAAGACGTATCCCGCCGTAGCACATGCTTGAGCGACGCAGGCCGGTGGTCTCACGGTAGATCACGCGCGCCAATGCCCGTAGTCCCGGTCAGCACGATGGCCTGCGGAACAGGCAGCAGCGCGATTAACCCGGGGATGGCTCAAGATACTGTTCCCTTCACACAATCATCCGTGAGCAGAATAGACGGCATGGGCCAGGTTCTGGCCCGTGCTCGGCGCGATAAAGGGGATGAAAACGCGCCGCAAGCATATCACCAGACTTGTGGTGGAGTTGAGCCGGACCAGGCATGAAGCTACCGGCAAAATTGGCGGCCGGGGCCGAACTGTAGTCGCTGAACAGTGTCGATACTCCGTCTTCAGGGTGTGCTCCTGCCGCTCCCGTATCGACCATGTTGGTGCAGCTGTCCGCCTTGAGGTCACCAACTGGCGTGAGGAATCGCATCGGAGCACCCAGGTTGAGCAAGTCGGCGTCGAGCCGAACTGTCAATCCAGCGTTAGGATCGCCGGAGCTTTCCGGTTCGGGCAACGGCAGTGGTGTGTGCCCTAACGGCGGGTTGCTCAAACCCGCCTCTGCCACAAACAAGTCGCTTCCATTGTTCGATACGATGAGATCGGCGCCTGCCTCGTTGGTGAGCCGGCGCGTGTCGGTCACGTGATGATCCGACCAAATCGAGAGCACGTCGTTGCTGAAGCTGTAACTCTCCGCCTCTCGCGAGCCCAACCAGGTCAATTTCTGCATAAGTTTGCAGTACAACTGAGCCATAGAATACGTGAGGATGATCGATCTTCAGACTATCCGACCGTTGGAATGGGAATTCCATATCGTGACCTACAGCCACAGTCGCGCCGCGCGACACCACATCACCAAATTCCAGGGAGCCAGTATCAGCAATACCGAAGAAGGATTCGAGGGACGTGACCTCGAACGAGTCGACACCAAGCACATCGGCGTCGATGACCCCGCTAGTGGCAGCGAAGTTCGTCGTCTGATCATTGATCAGCTCCGCATCTTGGGCGCCATCGATGGTAATGCCTGAAAAATTGAGAGTGAAGAAACCTGTAAGGCTCGCGTCAGGCGCGAGGCTGACGACAAAGGTTCTATTACCGATCGGAGCATTACCAGTAGGAGCATTGACACTTAACGTGGCCTGGCCGCGGACATCGATGTTTAACATCGATTGCGAGTGAGGAATCGCGTCAACGGCGAATCGATGGCACGCAGCAGCGCGCCGCGAGTTGTGATCCTGCCGCGCTGCGCGTCTGTCGCCTCGCGCGGGTCCATCGGGAGGCCGCGGCTAAATCAAGCTTCGGCCGCAAGGCCGGGCGATCGGTTCGGCTCGCAGGGTATCAGGCTGTCCAACAGGGTCCGCGACCGATTCCGCGCAACCCGGGTTGGAGCAAGGCGACATCCGCATTTATCGTAGTGCCGCCGTGGCTTCGTGTATCATCATAGCCATGGAAACCAGCTGGCGCTCACCGCTCTCGCGCCACCGCACAACTGTGGTCCTGCAGTTCCTCCCCCGAGCCGCGATTGCCTGTGGCGGAATCCGCCCGTGTCTCGAGCAGGTAGAAACCTGGGTCTCCGTTCGCGAAGGTTGCGCCGACCACCACGAGGCTCTCTCGTGCCCGATCGCTTCGCTCCAGCAACTCGAACGGATCCGCGCCGGGCCGGTCGAGTGTCTCCACCCGCATCGTCCGGTACTCATGCCCGGCCAGTCGCACCGGAAATGGAGCCCAGCTCTCGCCGATCTCCGCCCCATGTACGGCGAGCGCTGCGGCTACCTCCGGCGATAGGCAATCGATGTGGATATGGAGTTGGTTCTGGGTGCGTCCCGCAACCGAGTTGATGGCAAGAGAAACGTCCTCCCGCGGTAGAGCACGCTTGGCCAGCGCTTCCACATTTCCGCGCGCCTCCCACGCCTCCGAGAAGTAGTTCGGCGCGTCTGGGGCGAGAACCGCAGGATCCTCGATGCCGGTGACTTGGGCTGTCGGGATCAGCAGGAACTGGGTGGCTCCGACGATGTCTTTGAGAATGGCGTACCCACGGACCTCGTCGACCGAAACACAGGGCAGCGGTGAGTGGAACGCTTCCCAGTGCGGCACGCATTGCTCGTGTACAATACGCCAGAGCGCATTCGGATCGGCGCTGGCGGGCGAGGCGGTCGCGGCGACAAGGATCAGCAGTAAGGAAATGCGGCACATGGATACCTACAACATTGTGGTTTGTGGCGGTGGGCAGCAGGCATGAGGGTTACGAGGCGGCTGCGGGATTCCGCGTGATTAAGGAACAATGGAGACCTCAGCGCGTCAGCGAGGATTCCTTCGGTTGCCATCTCAGAACGAGATCCCTGGGGTTCCGTATGACCAGGAA
>JASHVB010000260.1 GCA_030039695.1 Acetobacteraceae bacterium | reverse complement strand
CAGCAGCAAGTGCGCTGGACGCCACGGGTTGCGCATTTGATGCTCAAGGTTCGCTGCGCAGTGATGAACGGCACCCTCGAACACGATCATGCCCTCGCCGAAGTGCCGGTTCGTCGTCCCTTTGGGCGCGCGGTATGACCCCCAGGTTTGAGACGGTCTCCGCGACGGATACATGATCGTCCGGAGTTCGCCAGCCGTTGGCGGCCCCGACGCGACATGTTGCCGGATCGACCCTCAGGCGATCCCGGTCGGAGATCAGCCAGCAGACCCATGCCGTCGCCGAGCAGGACGGGCACGCGCCAATGACGGGGAGCCAATTTTATAGTCAACAAGTCGATAGACTCTCTGCGGGAGTGAGGAAATATTTGACCTCGCCCGGCGGTTCAGCATAGCGTGATGCCGCTTGTCGCCTCGGACCACGGAACGGCAATTGCCGTACCGGGAGCGGCGCATTCCCTCTATAAATCAACGGAGCGCGGAAGCAGGAAAAAGCCGCGTGCAACCGAGCCAAGCACGTACGACAGACAAGTAAACGCAATAATCAATCCGGGAGACTTCGCATGTCCGTCGCCGCTGCTCGCAATTCCGCCATTCCGTGGTGGAAAGAGCCGACCAAAGATCAGTGGCTGGCCTGGTGGGCCGCCTGGCTGGGTTGGACGCTGGATGCGTTCGACTTCACCATCTTCCTGCTGATCATGGTACCGATCGCTAAGGAATTTAACGTCCCGCTGACCGCGGTAACAGCGGTGTTCACCATCACCCTCTGGATGCGATTGCTCGGCGCCACAGCGTCGGGTTGGCTGGCGGATCGGGTGGGACGCAAGCTTCCCCTGATGATTTCCATCCTGTGGTACTCGATCTGCAACTTCATCGCCGGGTTCTCGCCCAGCTTCGCCTTCCTGTTCTTCTTCCGCGCTCTGCTCGGCATCGGCATGGGCGCCGAGTGGCCAGCCGGCGCATCGCTTGCAATGGAATCGTGGCCAATCCGCTCTCGTGGGTTCATGAGCGGCGTGCTGCAGGGATCCTGGGGCATCGGTTTCGCACTCTCTGCGCTGATGTACGCCCTGCTGAACGACTATATCGGCTGGCGTGGCCTGCTGTGGATTGGCGTCCTGCCGGCATTGGCCGTCGTGTGGGTACGCAAATATGTCAAAGAGCCGCCGGTCTGGCTGGAGAACCGCAGGAAGCAGCGTGAGCAGGCGCGCGAGGTACGAGCGCCGCTGATCGCGATCTTCAAGCCGCAGTTCCTCGGCAACACGCTGCTGGCGTGCTGGTGGATGGCGAGCTGCTTCGTCACCTACTACGCCATCTGGGCGCTGTTTGCGACGCACCTGCAGAGGGACCTGGGACTGGGCTCCCTGATGGTCGGCCTGCCGCTGGTGGTGGCCAACCTGCTAGGGTTCGGAGCCATGAGCTTCTGGGGCTGGGTGGGTGACGTTCTCGGCCGCAGGTGGTCGATGATGATCCCGGCGTTCGTCGGCATCTTTATCACGCCCATCTACCTGCTGACCACCAATCCAGTATGGATCGTTGGCGGCTTCTGGGTGCAGTCGCTGTTTGCCGGGGCGATGTACAGCCAGATGCCGAGCTATCTCTGTGAGCGCTTTCCGACCGAGGTGCGCGCGACCGCCAGCGCCTTTACCTACCATCAAGGGGCGATCTTCGGCGGTGCCGTGGCACCGATACTGACCTATTTTGCGGTCACCCATCAGCTCGGGTTCGCGATTCCGATGCTGGTCGGAACCACCTTTGGCTTGGTCAACGTGCTCGCCGCCCTGTTGCTGAGTCCGGAGACCAAGGGCCAAGAGTTCCGGTCGGATATCGTGGTCACCACCTGATGCAGTTTGCCAGGCGCGGCGGTATCGCGGGCCGCGCCTGGCAAAATCAGTCTTTCGGAAATCAACAAGCAATCTTCTACAGGCTCGGTGCTGTCGCGCGGCGGAGGCGTGCGCTGGTCGGACGCGGTTGGCGGGCTGGCTGTCGCGCTGATGCTAAATCGGTTCTGGCGTGATTTGCGTGCGGTCAGAAGTGTGGCAAGGGAGGTTGTCTGGCGCGAAGAATTTCGACACTGACGCGGCCATACATCGCTCGCTTCAGAGTCTTGAAACGGTTAATTTGTCCTTCGACTTGGCCACTCGACCATTTCGTCGCCAACGCGTTCCGAACAGCGGCCAAATCCTTCTGCAGGCCTCGGGCGAATACCCCCATGCCATAAAAGCCTGAGCCGGCTGCGTCACGGCGGCATGCCTCCAGACTGTCGGCCTAGCGGCTGCTCATCATGCCGCGGAAACGCATCGCCAGCGCTCGCATCGCCGCGAAGCTGGGCAGCAACGACTTCGGCACAGCGACTTTCGCCTTCCGGCTCTCGGTCAGCATGCCTCCCTCGTGACTTCACGCACAGAGCTGCTGTCGCGCTGACCGTTAATCCGCATGTCACAAATAACAGTCAATCATCGCACCGCCCTCGTATCGAACACCGCCATCAGCCACAAGGGCTTCGAAGCATGACCTGAGCACAAAGGGCAACCAAGACGCCGAAACCTTTGAAAACAGGCCGGGATAACTTTGTCGCAGATGAGGATCAAATTACCCCCCAATACGTTGCAGAATAAACGTCAGCGTGCGCATTTTCCGTCTCGGCGAGAATGGCTGGTTCCCTCGGAGTCGTGTTGCAGAATTACGGGAGACCGGGAAGAACCTGGGGGTGATTAGCCCGCCATCGCAATTTGCCTATCGTCGTTCGCTGCGATCCGCGTCTCCAGCTTGAGCCCGACGTAATTCGGGAGACGACCGTTGAGGTCAGCTGTGCGAACGTGCAAAAGAAGCTGCGCACCCATGGGTGACCAGCGCATCTGCTGCTTCTTGCACATCCGCCAATTGACCAACTCGTTGACGGTCGATTCGACATGGGCTGTTGATACCCGTTCGCCTGAGATCTGCGCAATGTTGTAGTTCACCAGCGACTCAGCGTTCCGATAGAGGTAACTGCGGAACCCGTCGACTTGCCAGCGTCAATCTACAGCGACAATCATCTCTCCCAAGCGCGGTCGCAGATTCCATCCTGATCGACGCTCTCTCCATCCGGTTTGTCGCGCTACATATATCCCACATTCGCCCCTTCCTGATGCCCGTAGAGTGGCATTGCCGTGCTATCGATGTCTAGAATCCAAGGCTCGCCCAGCAGCCGTCGGACGCAGTAGTTGAGATGTGTCTCGAGCCAGGTAAGGCCCGCGGCAAAACCCCTGTTTCGACCGTCAGCGGCAAAATGAGCCGACCGCCATCGGTGAGCCCAAGCGCCGATGAGTAGCTCGGGGGCATATGATTTGCCGTGTAGGGTTTCTCCTTATTCCGGCACCGCTAGATTGATTGTCCACAAATAATTATCGGTGGTGGGATCGTTTCCCTGACACGCAAACGCACCATTTTGGTTGCTTGCGCCCTCTATATTCAGCCATTGTCCACTGCTTTTTACCTGAAGTGTAAAGAAGATCCCACCAGCAGGAATAACCTGCCAAAAATAATTATCCGTAGTGGCATTGTTTCCCTGACATGCCTTCGCACCAATTTGGCCACTTTCGCCCAGTATATTTAGATATTGCCCGCTACTTTTTACCTGGAGTAAAAAATAGCCTCCGGAGTCTTCGGCAGTTGCAGGAATCAGCTCCCATTCAAAATTGGGTGTGATCGGGTTGTCTCCCTGACATGCAACCGCACCAACTTGGTTGCTTGAGCCCTCTATATTCAGCCATTGTCCACTGCTTTTTACCTGAAGATAGTAAGTCATCTCGACATCTCCTCGGGTTCGTAGTCTGTGAGGTTGCCCGGATGGGGCGCCTCCTGTTTCAGCACGGCTCGTTCGAACAGGCGGCGACTGGTGTTACAGGGGGGTGGACACGGCGACCGCGCCGCCCAGCACGGCGAAAGCGGGCGCGAAACCAAGGGCGAGTTGCTCCTTGAGAGTGCTCCCGTTTCAAACGTTGCTTCAATGTAGAGTGCAATGTTGCGTTCCCTGTGTGAGCTATCTCACACAGCACGATGCAAAATATGATGCCGTCGCAGCCACCCCACGAGAACACGCTTGGTGGCCCGCGCGACACGCCGATCCCGCGTCGCACATGCGGCTCGGTGCGCCACACGGTCATTCCCCAGAGGTAGTTGGCGGTGTCGGCAGCCCGTGTGCGCAGCACAGAACCGCTCTAGTAACTCGGCGGCATTGGCGCCACTGTGGCGTGACATTGGTCCCCTGCCTTCGTTTCTACGACCATGTCCGGATGCTGCTTATGTCTGGCCAGGTCGCGATACAGTCACGCCGCTGCACCACGACGAGACCAATAATCTGATGTGTCAGGCCTCTTCGACCCGGATCAGCG
>JASHVB010000259.1 GCA_030039695.1 Acetobacteraceae bacterium | reverse complement strand
CGTTCGCGCGCGGCGGAATAGGGCCAAGGCGGCACCGAATGGGAGGTCCACCATGTCGGATATCTATTTGCAGCGCGGCTACGGCAGCCACAACATCGGTTTTGGCGTCAAGCCAGGCCTGGTGGTGGTCGATTTCCAACGTGGCTTCACCGACGGGGCATTCCCGATGGGCGGTGCGCCGATGGTGGACGAGGCGGCGCGCAACACCGTGCCGCTGATTGCGGCCGCAAAGCGCGCCGGCCTGCCGGTCATCGCCTGCGTCAACGGCTACGAGACGCCGCGCGCCGCGCCACATTGGAAGATTGCGCCAGTGTTCGATCTGTTGCGAGGCTCGCCGTCGGTCGAACTGGACCCGCGGATTGCCGCGGCCGCGCCGGATGTGGTGCTGATGAAGTCGGCACCTTCCATCTTCTTCGCGACGCCGGCGGCCGCCATCTTCAACAAGGAACGCGTCGACACGGTGATCGTCACCGGCTGTATCACCTCAGGCTGCATCCGTGCCAGCGTGATCGACGCATTCTCGCTCGGATTCCGGGTCATTGTGCCACGCGACTGCGTCGGTGATCATGATGAAACCGCGCATGAGCAGAATTTGCTTGATGTGAACCGACGGTATGCGGATGTGATTGATGGTGCAGCGACGGTGGTCGCAATCGAGCGGTGGCGCGAGAGCAACGATCGGAGCCAGTGAATTGGCCCGCTGCACCCCCCTTCATCCGCTGCGCAGGGACCTCTCCCGCGCACAGCGCGGGAGAGGTCGCTCATCAGCGCGGTGACAGAACCATCACCATCTGACGGTTCTCCATCCGCGGCATCTGCTCCACCTTGGATGTGGCGTCCATTTCGGTACGAATCCGTTCCAACACACGCGCGCCGATTTCCTGGTGGGCCATTTCGCGACCGCGGAAGCGCAGCGTCACCTTGACCTTGTCACCTTCCTCGATGAACGACTTCATGGCGCGCATCTTCACCTGATAGTCGTTCTCATCGATGTTGGGGCGGACCTTGATCTCCTTGATCTCGATGACTTTCTGCTTCTTCTTGGCTTCGTTGCGCTTTTTCTGCTGTTCGTATTTGTATTTACCGAAGTCGAGAATCTTGACCACGGGCGGATCGGCGTTTGGGCTGATCTCCAGCAGATCCAGCCCGACGGCGTAGGCGCGCTGCTGCGCCTCGCGGGCGCTCATCACACCGGCCATTTCGCCTTGCTGATCGATCAGTCGAACTTGGGGGGAGCGTATCTCCTCATTCACGCGCGGCCCGTCGCGGGTCGGCGGTGCGGGCAAAGGTGGTCTTGCTATTGTCTGCTCCTGTGGTGGTTGCGGTTGTGGTCAGGTTCCCCGTCCGGGCCAACCTGACCAACCCGTAATCTGGCCGATCATTCGACCCGGAATCAAGCGGCCTCGCGGCGCGTTGCTGCTTCTTTAAGATCGGGAGGGGTCGCCTCCTCCGCAAGCCGCCTCACCGCCTCGTCCAGTGCCAGCACGTCCTGCGCGGCGCCACCCAGCCGGCGCAGCGCCACGGTGCGGTTTTGCGCCTCTGTCCGGCCTACGATCGCCATGACCGGCACATGCGCCAGGCTGTGGTCGCGCACCTTGGCGTTGATCTTCTGGTTGGAAAGATCGAGGTCCGCGGTCAGCCCGGCGCGATCGAACGCCGCCGCCACCTCCCGGGCATAATTGTCGGCGTCAGACACGATCGTTGCCACGACGACCGGGACCGGCGCCAGCCACAGCGGGAAGCGTCCGGCGTAGTGTTCGATCGTCACACCAAGGAAGCGTTCGAAGCTGCCCAGGATGGCACGATGCAGCATCACCGGCACGCGGCGGCTGCCATCTTCCGCGACATATTCGGCACCAAGCAACTCCGGCATCATGAAATCAACCTGCAACGTGCCGCACTGCCAGTCGCGGCCGATCGCGTCGCGCAGCACGAATTCCAGCTTGGGACCATAGAAGGCGCCCTCGCCGGGGTTCAGCTCATATTCCACCTTTGCGAGGCGGCAGGCCTCGCGCAGCGCCGCCTCCGCTTGGTCCCAGGTCGCGTCCGTGCCGAGCCGCTTCTCTGGCCGGTCGGAGAATTTCACGCGGAACTCCGGGTAGCCGAAATCGCGGTAGATTAACGACAGCAGCTCAACGAACCGCACCGTCTCGGACGCGATCTGGTGCTCCGTGCAAAAGATATGCGCGTCGTCCTGGGTGAACGCACGCACGCGCATGATGCCGTGCAGCGCGCCGGACGGCTCGTAGCGGTGGCACGAGCCGAATTCCGCAAGCCGCAACGGCAGTTCGCGATACGAGCGCACACCCTGACGGAAGATCTGGATGTGGCACGGGCAGTTCATCGGCTTGACCGCCTGGACCTTGTCCTCCTCGCGCTCGACCGTGACGAAGAACATGTTCTGGCGAAAATTCTCGTAATGGCCGGACCTCTCCCAGAACGCGCGGTCGAGCACCAACGGCGTGCGCACCTCCTGGTAGCCGGCGGCGTCGAGTCGCCGGCGCATGTACGCTTCCGCCTTGCGGTACAGCCGCCAGCCGTTGGGATGCCAGAAGATGGCGCCGGTGGCTTCCTCCTGGAGGTGGAACAAGTCCATTTCCTTGCCGATACGGCGATGGTCGCGCCGCTCCGCTTCCTCCAGCCGGTGCAGATAGGCGTCCAGCTCCTTCTGGTCGCGCCAGGCGGTGCCGTAGATGCGCGAGAGCATCGCGTTGCGGTGGTCGCCGCGCCAGTAGGCGCCGGCGGTCTTCATCAACTTAAACGCCGCGCCGACATCAGCGGTGCTGCGCATGTGCGGGCCGCGACACAGATCGACCCAGTTACCCTGGGTGTACAGGCTAATCGTCTCGTTGCGCGGCAAGTCCTGGATCAGCTCGGCCTTGTACTTCTCGCCTTTGTCCTGAAAAAAGCGGATCGCGGACTCGCGATCCATGGTGGAGCGGACGAAGGGTTCGCCGCGGGCGACGATCTCTTTCATCTTCGCCTCGATGGCGGGGAAGTCTTCCGGGGTGAACGGCTCATTACGGGCGAAGTCGTAATAGAAGCCGTCCTCAATCGCCGGCCCGATGGTCACCTGGGTGCCCGGGAACAGCTCCTGCACCGCCTCGGCGAGGACATGCGCGGCGTCGTGGCGGATCAGCTCCAACGCATCCGAGTCGCGGCGGGTGATGAACAGCACGCTCGCATCATGGTCGATCGGGGTAGCGAGATCGACGACCTTGCCGTCAAGCTTCATCGCCAGCGCGGCGCGGGCGAGGCCGGGACCGATTGCCTCGGCCACCGTCGTGCCCGTCACCGGCGCGTCGAAGCGGCGCACGGAACCGTCGGGCAGGGTGATGGCGGGCATGGGTCGGGATCCTCCTCGGATGGCGGTACCTGGGGCGGTGTCTATGCGGGGAACAGGGGACGGAGTGCAACCCCGCAGTGCAATGCGCGAATTGCGGGGCTCCTGCGCGCGGTCATAGCATCGCGTCGGCGACGGCA
>JASHVB010000030.1 GCA_030039695.1 Acetobacteraceae bacterium | reverse complement strand
GCGACGGGTGCGGTGTTTGGTCTGGGGCCGCGATGGGTCGCCAAAATTACGTATGGCGACGTGAATGGAGAGGAGCTTCTTGCGCGGGCCCAACGGGTGCTCGCACGACGCGCGGCTGAAGGGTTTCCGATCCTTGAGCCTGTGGGCGCACCGCACCGTTTGGTCAACGGTATGTGGCTGCAATACATGCCGCTTTGCAACGCATCGGATAGCGACATCCTCGCACCTCGACCATCAAGGCCTCAGACAGCAGGTGTTTCACCTGATGGCAGCACGTTCATCTATGACACAACCAGCGCTGCCATTTTGAACCAGAACAGTGTCGACGACCTGAACCGGATAGAGGCGCTGTTTCGTCAACACAGGCCCACCGTGGAGGATCCGGAATTCAACGATCCCCAGGTCATCTTCGATGACGACGGCCATGCCTATCTTTTTGACCCTGTTGGTCCTCCAACGGGTGATCAAGGGCAGGCGTACACCGAGATACTCATGGATGCCGTGCTCGGAAGGTTTACGAAACTCAGGGCAATCGCGCAGAAGAATATCTCAGCAATCCAGGCGCCGGCGTCGCCGTCCACGTCGGATGAATCCGCTACTGGCACTGGCGATGATCCTCAATCGCCTCAACCAGAACAAGCGGCCGGGAGAAATCGGCGCCAGCGTCCCAGCATGCGCTTGCGGTTGCCCAATGGGGAAGAGGTCACGGCGCGGGTACTGGCGCGTCTGAGCGATCCGGGGTTCATCCCGGATCCTGACGATGTGTGGGTAGACGTCGACAACCCCCCGCCGCGGCCCGACCCTGACAATCCGAACAGCCCAGTTTATCATTATATACTGGTTCGTGACGACAAGGGCGCCTACCACGTCCTGCCGCGGATCGCCGGCGGTTCGGGGGAAACGCCGTCGATCAATCTACAGTTCGGCCCCGGCACGAGCAGGGACAGTATTGTTGCCGCGCTGCGTGAGGAAGGTTCAGACGGCCTGCCACCTGGCGCTGAAGTCACCGTGACCATAAGTACACCCACTCAGCGCCCCCCATCGGAAGCTCGATGGGGGTTGGCACTGGCAGGATTTGCGCTGACGAGGGAGTTCGTACAGGACGATCGCGAAGCGTCAGGCTATTTCCAGCATACACTGCGTGGCGCCAAGCGGAATCCTCTGGAGTACGAATCTGTTCCTGCTGCACTTGCAGGTTTGGAAGCCAGATTTCGAGATGCGATTCCTGATGATCCACGACTCTTCGTTCGCGATCCCGAAGGTCCGCCTCTGAGGCCGAATTTTGCTCACTTTCTGGCTAATGCAAGAGATGCGGCCGCAGAATTTGCGGTGTTTTTTGCGCGTGGAGATTTCAGCGCCCGGTCGCTCTTAGACCTGAGTCGCCGGATGCATGCGTTGGCCGCATTCGGGACATCCGGGGATCGCCGATATCGCTTCATTGCAAAACCGGGCGAGATCGCCACCCGTAATGGTTGGGACAACTTTAACCAGCAGGCAGACCATCGCCCCGCCGATGACTATGCCATCGAGGTTGCCACCCGACTGGGCTTGTCGGTTGATGAGGTATCCTCGGTCGTCGAAGTTCCAGGGGTGGATGCCGAGTATTGGCCAAGGAATCGGCGCCTGGGCGACGCCTCAATGCACTACTACCCGCCCACAACGGCGTTGGCCGATTATTTCGCACGTGCTGCGTCTGTACTTCAGCACATCAAGAGCCTTGCAGACAGCAACGATACTGACCAAGATCAGACCCTCGATGCTATTGCCGACTATTACCACACGCTGATCAACGCGCAGGTGCATCCGGAACTCAACAACACGCTTCGTATGGCCGAAGTGAACTATCTGCTGCGCTATGCGGGAATCAGCGAGGGTGTTTCCCATGGTTATCTTGACCTCTTGGCGATGCGATTCAGCCAGCCGGTTTTCAGGCTGATCTTTCGTGCGCACGTGAGCGCGGCGAGTATCGTCACCGGTAGTACGCCGGTACAAGACGAGGGAGGCCTTCCGGACGATTCCAGCCCGGCACAGTCAGAATCAGCGGCCAAGGGAAATCGCCAGCAGCGCCCGATCATGCGGATCCGACTGCCCAATGGGCCAGAGGTGACAGCGGAGGTGTGGACACACTCAGGCGGGGTACCGGATCCGGACGATGTGTGGGCAGACGTCGACAACCAGCCGCCACCGCCGGACCCCGAGAACCCGACGTATCATTTCGTGCTGGTCCGCGTTGGAAATGGAGCCTACCACGTCCTTCCACGAGGCGTCGGTGGTTCGGGGGAAGCGGCCGAACAGTCAGACCAGGCTTCACCGGAGGACACAGCCGGCGAAGTCAGCAGAAGCGACGAACCGATCGACGTTCCCGAAACCTCCATCACTTCGTATCAGGGGCCGCGCGTTCCAAATCCGCAGGCCGAACCCGCTGTCGCCGCACACACGCTGCGGGCACCGGATGGCGCGCGCCCGCGCCGCCGGCAGGGCCGATCCCGGGGCCGCGCCAACACCAGCCGGCCCGCATCGACCAGAGCCGACAGCGCGGGCACCGGACCAGGCCGCACACCTCTCTCTCGCCCCACCCCGCCTGACCCCGACGGTGCCCTCGTCGGCGCCGGCGCCCCACCTTCCACCAGCCCGCAAAGCGCCGCGGCGGCAACGCCCTCGCTCCCCGTCACGGTGCGGCTGGGCACACTGGCAGACGCGGCAACCGCGCCGGCCACGTCCGATGCCACCCCCGCCACCATCATCGCCGCCGACGATACACCCGTCATCCAAAACAGTGCCGGCGGTGCCGCGCCGGATCAGAACAACAGCAGTAGCGGCGGTAGCCAACCCAACAACGCACAGCCGGACAACGCCGCGGCGGGTGGGCAGACCGGCTCGCCAACTTCACCGCCGACAGGAGAAGCCACTGGCCAGGCCGGCGGGCCGCGCAACCTCGGCCGCCCATTCAGTCGGCTGCGGGCCCGCTTCACCCGAGGCAGCACGAACCCGCCCGGAACGTCGGCCTCTCCAAGCTCTGAGGATAGAGAGCCTCGCACGATCGGCCTCGTGTTCCGCGCCGAGCAGCGTGACGCGTTGATGTCGGCGATCCAACGCGGCGAATTCGACCCGGACCAGGACATCGTGGTCGCATATCGGCAATCGGGAACCGCGCAGAGCACCGGTGCCGACCCGGTTGTCGGGTACGCAACGATCGAGAATGATCCAACCGGAACACCCCAGCTGATCTGGCAGGGAAACGATCCACAGACCCCACTGGGTCAGCCGATGGCGGACTTCCTGGCCGATCCCGCCAGCCAGGGCGTGCATTTCGCGGTCACCGATGCAAGCCCCGCGCACGCACTGCATCATCCCCCAGACGGGGTGCTGGCGTTCTATTCCGCGGATACGCTGGATATCCGCAATCAACAGCGCGCCGGCGACGCGTCCGCTGCGGGCGCGCACCAGGCCTTCCGGTTCAGCGATCGTACGGAGTTGAGCGCGGTGCTCAGCCGGCAGGTCGATCCGTCCCGCTTCTACGTCCTTATCTACCGTGGTGACGCCGCAACGCCCGCGAACCTGGCCGGCTATGCGACCTTTGACGGCGAATTGCGCTACCACGGGACGAGCCTGCCTGTGGGCCGCGGCAGGCCGATGATCGACGCACGCTTTGAGCGCGCGGAGATCGCCACGGACCCGGACCTGCAATTCGTCCTCTTGGATCAAGCCGTCTTGAGCCCGCGCGATGCGTTCGACCTTCAGCGGGACGGGCATCCGATCGCTCATCTCCGCGACCCTTTCATCCCGCAAGGCGAACCCCATGGGCGCGCGCCGGCCCTCCGAGGGCGCGCTCCAAATGGGGGACGGCGCGCCAGAAGCGTGCTCGCGCGCGGTTTGCCGGATTTACGGCTGCCCCGCATCCTGCGCGTGTCACACCCCGATGGGCGGCGCGTGCCCATGCGGCAGCTCCCAGGCGAGATCAGGGATCGATACAGCAAGCGGAGGCCGAAGGGCACCTACCCGACGCTGGCCGAATACACGCCACCGGAAGGGATACCCACGCCGACCCCAATCACCAACCCGACGACGCACACGCCACCCGAAAATCAGGCAAGTGTTGGGGCCATCGAGGGATCGCTGCTCCCGCCGGGCGTCCAGGGGTTGCAGGTAAGGACGATGGAGAGTCGGGGCGTCGTTGTGGGCGAGAATACGCGCTCCTCGATTGCCGGGCTTCGGGGCCAGGTGCGCCGGTACGGCGCGATCATCGAGTTTGTGGCGACCGGGGAAGCTGGAAGAGGCATAATGCCCTATGCCGGCCAACAGGTGCGGCCGATTATTGCCGACGATTTCGCCACGCAGGCCCCTTGGACGACCGGGACCTGGGCGCTGGTCACGGCCTACGTTGAACACTCTCGCCGCTCGCCTGACGCTGGAGTCCGTGCGCTGGCCGAGGAGGCTGACGACGTCCTCGGCCAATCTCCGGCGCCGGTCGACGGCGAGCCATTCACGGAGGCGCAGTGGCAGGTTGTCAACGACCTGCTCGCGACGGACCAAAATAGTGAGTACACCGGGGCCAAGTCCGCGGGCGTTCTTTCGAGCAATGCCAGCGCGGTGCTTAGCCGCATGTTCGACGTGGCGTATGCGCCGTGGAGCGCCGAGCAGTGGTCGGCGCTCAATAGCTCGTCGTTCATGAGCGTCGTGCTAGCCTGGGCTCACTCCAGCAATGCCACGTTGCGAGACAGCGCGCGGAATTTTCGCAGCATCTTCGGCCCCAACGCGCCGGAGCAGGGGAGCCTGCTCACGGCTGAACAATCCCAAGCGGTCGGAAACTTGCTACTGGCCGCCTGGGATCTCCGGTCAGATCCCTCGCTGCCTCCCGAACAGATAGCGGCCCTTGACCAACTCGCCCGTTGCATTGGCCTGACGAAGCAAGGTTGGAAAGCCCTGACATCGCTGAGCCGTAATGCCGCGGCATCGCCCGACACTGCTCTCGCCGACGCCGCGGCGCACGCCCTCAATGCGTTGCGCGGGACTCGGTCGCCCGCGCGCGGATGGCCCAAATCGCTCACGCCCGATCAACTGGACGCGGTGGTGGCCTTGCTGAATGCGGATCGTGCGAGCAAGTGGATCGGTGGAAGTAAAATCGCGGCAACCGTGAAGGGCGCGATGTCGCCGCGGGGCAAGGCCCTCGCGGCGCGATTGCGTGCCATGAATGGCGTCTGGCTCTCGCCGGAGGACGGGGTTGCGGCCAGGACCTATGCGAAGGTCATGGCCCGATCGGATGATCCCGCCGTTGCGGCCGCCGCCGCCGCTGTTTTTCGCACGCTCCCGCGTCGGACGCCGGTCGAAGCAGGCAGCCTCATTCGTCCCGAGTTGCTGGACGCGCTCCACGCCCTGTTTGCCGCGGACGAGGCAAGCTGGTCACGGCCAGCGGACCCGGACGTCGATCAATCCGTCACATTCCGGCCGGATCGCACGCTCGTCTTGAAAAACGTCGGCCAATCTGACCACATCGGTAACATCTGGATCCGAGCGCTGATAGAGGCAACCAAGCCCATAACGGGATTTCTCTCGGAGGCTGCGCTGGTAACGACCTATCAGGTCTATTTCGAGTGGAGCGAGAATAACAATTCCAAAACAGGTTTTGCGATTGCCGTGCAGCCAGGCAATCCCGACACGGCCTACCGCCCCAATCTGGTCCGGCTGCCCGATGGCACCCAGCTGGCCGATGGCACGGTTCTGCCCGATAACAGCTGGATGTTAGGTGCGCCTGCGATCACCAAGGTCATCGTGCAGCGGGAGCGGCGCGTACGCTTCGGATGGCCCAAGTGGGGGGCGATCCTTGCGGCTCACTTCGAAGTCTCGGTCCGCCGCATCAAATACCTGTTTAGTTTGAATGGCCGGGGGGGCTATGTCGAACTCCCGGCAGGCTTAGTCCTTACCGAGCAACAGGCGCGCGCCATCGAACTCGCTTTCGAGCGCGGACGTTCTGAATATAGTCCGGAGGGTTCGCTGGACACGCGGCTCCTGTTTCGAATCTATAACACCGTCCCCTTCTGGAAGGCCCTCTACAATCGCGAATACTGGCGCAGCACGCTCCTCGGCCCAATCCTGCCACGCGAGACGGGAGCGGGTCCACGCCGCGTCTTGGATCGGCGCGACATTTCGGTCGTCGCTACAGGTGGCTTCGAATGGCCATTCAGTTCGCTCATCGAGCGCGTCACAGGGCTGAAGCCACCGACCTTCGATGTCTTCAGCTTCCAATACGGCCACGTTACGAAGATTCTGAGGGATCATGTCGGTACGGACCAGACGACGCCCGCCGTGAGGCGCAACCGCATGATAATAGAGGTCACGACCATCGCGGGGTTACTGGCAGCGACAGCAACCATCGTTTACCTGGCGATCAAGAAACTGCTTAGCCGCGGCAAGCCGAAAGCGCCGACAACGGCGCCACTTCCGGCGCCGACGCAAACGACGCCCTCAAGCCCATCAACCGCCCCGTCACAACCTCCCGTTCGGTCGAGCCCGTCGCACTCTCCAGGCCCGTCGCACGCTCCGGGCCCCTCGCACTCCCCAGGCCCCGCACACTCTCCAAGCCCGTCACCCTCTCCAAGCCCGTCGCCCCCTCCTGCGCGGCATCGCCACGGAGTGACGCCACCGCCCAAGCACCATCCGACCCGCCCGCCTTCATCCCCGCAGCCGACCCAATATGTCGTCTTGGCGGGTGGTGGCCTCAATCTGCGCGTCGAACCATCGACGGCCGCCCCGAGAATCGGGGCGTTCGCGGGAGGCAGCTTTGTGATCTCCGATGGCGAGCGCGTGCGCGATGCGGCCGGGAACGTGTGGATTGCAGTCACGGGCTACGATGCTGCCCACGATCGCGTTCAGGGCTGGGTCGAGGCAAAATACCTGACGCCGCATCGCCAGGGCGCCGAAAACAGCCAAGGCCGCTACAACCCCACCCTGGCGCAGGAGGGCTACCCATCGGTCAAGGCTCAGCCAGGCGATACGATCTGGAGTATCGCCACGGCTAACGGCCTCGATCCACAGGCTGTGATAGCGCTGAATAGCAGCACGTACATCGACCCCGACGTGATTTATCCTGGCGATGAAGTATATCTGCCCATTGACCACGACGATGACGATGCCAGGCGTCCGAACGTCCGGGCGTTGGAGCCCGTCGGCTAGCGGCTGTCATGGAGACTCCGCCTGAAGGGCGGAGCTTGCACATGCCCGAATAGGCCAGGCAGCCCTGCGTTCGGCAGGATGACGTTCTGCCCAGGCGCGCTGACGGACGCGCAGATGGAAGAGTTACGGACCATGGTGCTGGAGGGGCCGGACCCGGAGATCGACGGCGTGATTCGCTGGCGCTGCGTCGACCTGCGCGATGCGATCGCGGCACGCTGGTCGGTGACGCTGCACGTGCGCTCGGTGGGTCGGTTGCTGCACCGGCTTGATATGACCCGGCTTCAACCACGGCCGTTCAATCCGAAGAAGGATGATGCCGCGCAGGAGGAGTTTAAAAAAAATTCCCGAGCCTTGTAGCGGAAGCCTTGCCGGCATCAGCTGCAGGCAAGTCAATCGAGATTTGGTTCCAAGACGAAGCCCGGGTCGACCAGAAGGGAAGTTTGGAATACATATGGCGACCGATCGGTTCGCGCCCGCCGATGGTGCGCGACAATCGGCACGACTTTGTCTATTTATTCGGTACCATCTGCCATGACTGCAAAGTTGGTGCGGCGATCATCGTGCCGACAGTCAACGCCGAAGCAATGACGGAACACCTCAAGGAGATCAGTGTCCAAGTAGCACGCGGCGCACACGCCGTTGTGCTATGCGAC
>JASHVB010000258.1 GCA_030039695.1 Acetobacteraceae bacterium | reverse complement strand
GGGTACTCGCCGAGAGCGCCGGCAAGGTTCTGACGCACAAACAGCTGCTTTGTGCGGTGTGGGGACCGCGCCGCGTCGACCAGGTGGCTTATCTGCGCATCGCGATCCGGACGCTGCGTCACAAGTTGGAAGCCGATCCGGCACATCCCGCGCACATCCTGACCGAAACCGGCGTCGGCTACCGGCTGGACGTACGCGGGCGCACGCAAACCAGCGCCGCGTAATTCGGTCGCGGCATCGCGTGCAGCCGGCGATCGCCGTCAGCCTGTCGCACATGAGCCGACCATCTACGAAATATCTCGAATGCTGGTCTAATTGCGGTGCGCGCTGCCAGCCCACAGATCGCAGGCCCAAGGTCAGGCATGGCAGGGAAAAGGTGAGGACGTAACCCGCTTCAGCATCGCGAAATGCCCTGCCAAACTGGGCCGAGGGTCAGCGGGGGAGGAAGATCAGGCCCCCGACAATGACGACCGTCCCGATCAGCGAGCCGACGAACTGCCGCCCATGTGGCAGCAGCGTTCCAGTTGAGATCGGCACAAGACCAAGAAGCGCCCAGCGAACATAGCCAACGCCAGCATCGGAACAGCAATGCAACCTCGGGGTGATCGCATCTGCGGCGTGGCAGCGGCTGGGCGACCCCTCCGTGACCTGGCTCGGTTCAAGCGCATCAATCGGTTTCGGGTCAGACGCCAAAAGGGGAAATGCCCTGGCCAGTCGATCCTTGCCGAAGTGTGACCTTTGCGACTCGCGCCGCCCGGCGGCGCGCTGCCGAGGTTGGCCTTGCAAAGCGCCCCAGACCCCCGCTGCCCGGAATGTTGCCCATGATCCGGCAGTCATGCCCGGTGCGCATTGATTGCCGTCACTGCTATGCCCCTGGACTGGATGGTGTGGCCTGTCGGGTAGGGCCCGAGGATCGCCTACTGCCGCCTCCCGTGCCAATTTCGCGTCAGGTGTTGCAATCCGGACTGACTATCCCGTCTGTCCGGGCTAGTTGACGGCACGCCTTAAGACTATGCTGCGTCTATATGGCGCAGTCATGACACAAATCGCATTTATATGCCGCAGCGCCGATCTTCTGTGCCGCGATGACACCGGGCCGTCCCGGTCCGCGCATCGAAAATGAGGCCAGGAGACACCTGCCATGAGTACTCATCTACACCGCGCAGTGCGCAATGCCGCGCTGCCGGTTCCGCCGCTTCAATCTCTGGAACCTGGGGCTGTCCTGCTGCAAAGCCTCGACTCGGTCGAGGACGAGAGCCACATCCTGGTGATCGGCAAGGACGGCCTCAACCTCATGTGCGCGCTGCTGCAAGCCGGCGCCACTCAGGTCACCCACCTCTGCTCGCATGAACGGCCCGAAGCCGACAGCGCCAGCCTGGCAATCGTGCCGAATGTCCCCTCCGTCGATTGGTTGGCGAGTGCCCTCCCCGCAATCCGCCGTGCGTTGCACACCAATGGCCGGCTGGTGCTGTTCGCACCTGCTTATCCGACGATCCAGCAATCGGTGCGCCGCATCCTCGTGCTGAACGGGTTCTCCGCCATCCGCGCCCATAGTGTTGCCGGCAAGTATGTGTTCCACGCCGAGCTGCCGGCGTTCGGCCTGCGCCGCTGCGCCTGATCCGGGAGGCACATCCATGCACAACTCGATTTCTGGTGTCGGCGGCTCGCTGACCGCGCTGGTGACGCCGTTCCGCCAGCAGCGTGTCGACTCGAATGCTCTTGCCCGCCTGACCGAACGCCAGATCGACCGCGGCACTGCCGCGCTGATTGTCTGCGGCAGTACGGGCGAGGCTTCGTCCCTCACCCAGCCCGAATACGCCCGCGCGGTGCACACCGTGGTAGAGGCCGCGAACGGCCGGGTGCCGATCATCGCCGGCTGCACCGCGCAGTCCAGCGCGGTCGCCATCGCACTCGGTGGCGAAGCCGCGACCGCCGGCGCCGATGCGTTGCTCTGCGCTGTGCCACCCTATGTGAAGCCGACCCAGGACGGCATCTTCGCGCATATTCGCGCTATCGCGCATGCCACGGATTTGCCCATCGTTCTCTACGATGTTCCGTCGCGGTCTTGCGTCGGCGTCAACGACGACACGGTGATGCGGCTGCGTGATGCCGAGCTGATCGTCGGCATCAAGGATGCGACTGCCGATGTCTCGCGACCGGTACGGCTGCGTCGGCGTTGCGGCGACGCGTTCATGCAGTGGAGTGGCGATGATGCCACCGCACCAGCCTATAGGGCGATGGGCGGCATTGGCTGCATCTCGGTCACCGCCAACGTCGCGCCGGCGCTGTGCGCGCTCATGCATCGTGCATGGGACAACGGCGACCTGGCCCGCTTCGGCACGCTGCGCGACATGCTCGATCCACTGCATGCCGTACTATTCGTCGAAAGCAATCCGATCCCGGTGAAGGCGGCGCAAGCGCAGCTTGGCCTGTGTACGGACGAGGTGCGCCTGCCGTTGACTCGCGCGAATGTGGCGACGCAGCAGAAGCTGTTGTCGGTCATGGTACCGATTACACAGGCAGAAGAGCATGCGGCGCATCGACCCGAGATGGCGCTGGCCAGCTAGGCGGCAAGTGTTATGGCGGTGAGCCCAACGATCACGGCCGGTCGCAACGAGTTGCGCTGGCCTGCGGCCCATCTGAGTTCGGCCAAACTCTGTCGGACTGCGAGGTGGGGGCGATCGAATATGGGGCCGCCTGGACTTGCGGATGTGCTAGCGCATGGGCCTTCAGTCCGGGGTACGGACTGTTCGGGAGGTCGATCGTCAATGTGCTGCAGATGAACCTGGCGCTGCGCAAGCGCTACGGCGTGCCGTCCTGAGGGCTGCATCGTGCAGGCCCGGCATGATCTGCTGGTGCCGGCGCGGGTCATCGCGACTGAACCCGAGGCGGCATCGCACACGGCGGGGCCGAGGATTCTCGTCATCGATGAGGATCCCGGCGTCCGGCGGCTGTTACGCCGCGCGCTGACGGCGACGGGCTATCGCGTGCAGGACGCGCAGCCAGGTGTGGACATCGCAAGCCGCATCGCGGGTGGTGTATTCGACCTGCTGGTGCTGTGCATCGATTCGCCGGACTGTGGCGGCCCCGCCGCCATCCGCGTGGTGCGCGATGGTTCGTCGGTGCCGATCGTAGCCCTGTCGGTGCGTGGCGATGAGGAAACCGCCGTTCAGGCCCTGCACCTCGGAGCGGATGACTATGTACAAAAGCCGTTCCGCGTGAACGAGCTGCTGGCCCGCGTCACCAACGCGCTGCGCCGGCGCGCGCAGGAACTGGGCAGGCCGGCGCTGGTGGTCAGCGACGATCTGGAGGTCGATCTGTTGCGGCGCCGGGTATGCCTGCGTGGGCAGGCCGTACATCTGCCGCTGAAGTCGTTCGAGGTACTGCGGGTACTCGCCGAGAGCGCCGGCAAGGTTCTGACGCACAAACAGCTGCTTTGTGCGGTGTGGGGACCGCGCCGCGTCGACCAGGTGGCTTATCTGCGCATCGCGATCCGGACGCTGCGTCACAAGTTGGAAGCCGATCCGGCACATCCCGCGCACATCCTGACCGAAACCGGCGTCGGCTACCGGCTGGACGTACGC
>JASHVB010000257.1 GCA_030039695.1 Acetobacteraceae bacterium | reverse complement strand
GGATCCGCAGAAGCTCGGCTGGGAGATCACGTTTTTCGCGGTTGTCGGCCTGGACAGCCAGAAGGAATCGGTACTCTCGGCGTTCGAGCAATTGGTCGCCGCCTGGCCGGAGGTTCGCGAGTGCCACATGATCCGTGGCGGCGGCGATTTCCTTCTGAAGCTGGTTGCGCGCGACACCGCGCATGAGAACCGGCTGACGCAGCGGCTGACCGGCTCGCCGACCGTCAGCCGCGTGCAGACGCTGCAAACAATCCGCACCAGCCGCAGCCTCGCCGGCGTGCCGCTGTGATGCGACCCGCGTCATCGCTGGGTTCGTTCCCGTCATCCACGTCGCATATTCGTCGCGGCGAGATAAGGATGGATGGCACCGACACGCCCGGCCATGAGGCGCCGGGCCGTCGCTCCCGCATCTCGCGATGACGCCCAGCCGCCGTGCGCGTCAAATCCCGCATCGTTTTGCTGAACGGGGTTGGCAGTTCCGGCAAGAGCTCAATCGCCAAAGCATTGCAGCAGATTGCGGCCGAGCCGTTCTTGCATGTCGCGATGGACGCGTTCATCGACATGCTGCCCGCCGCCTGCTTCAATCAGCCGGACGGTATTACGTTTGAAACGACGCAGCAGGACGGCAAACCGGTCGTGATCATTCGCTCCGGCCCCGTGGCGGCACGCGCGTTACGGGGCATGCGACACGCAATCGCGGCGATGGCAGCGCAGGGCAATAACCTGATCGTCGACGAAGTGCTGCTGGCCAAAGACAAGGCTGCGGAATACGCGCAACTGCTGCGTCCGTTCGACGTCTTCCTGGTCGGCGTCTTCGCGCCGCTCGATGTCCTGGAGGCACGCGAACGCCAGCGCGGTGACCGGCTGATCGGTCTGGCGCGGTGGCAATACGACCGGGTTCACAGGGGAATCGACTACGATCTGGAAGTTCACACCGACACCGCCTCGGCCATGACCTGTGCGGAGCTGATCAAGCAGCGTTTCGGGCTTTAGCGGGAGAAGAACCCATGAACGACGCGGCGCGCCATCTGGTTGAGTATGCGTGCGAAAACCATGTCGCCACCATCACGCTCAATCGGCCGGAAAAGCTCAACGCGTTCTCGGACGAAATGGTGGTGGCACTGTCGGAAGCGCTGCACCGGTTCGACATCGACGCCGACGCATTCGTCGCGATAATCCACGGTGCGGGCCGCGCTTTCTCCTCCGGTGCCGACGTACGGCAACGCCAGCTCCGCCGCCGCGAGGAGTTCGAGCAGCATGGCGGCCCGCAGGGGTGGGGCGCTCATGCGGGCGATCTGCTGACGCGCGCGGTGAATTGGAAGCCGGTGATTGCGGCGGCGCATGGCTATGTGATGGGGCTTGCGCTCGGTATCGTGCTGGAGTGCGAACTGATCGTTGCGGCAGCCGGGACGAAGTTCCAGGTGACCGAAACGCCGCGCGGGCTGGGAGGCGCGAAATACTGGGCGCTGCTGAATTTCCGCGGCGCGGCTGCGTTCGGTACGGAAATGGCGTTGACTGGCCGGTTCTTCACTGCGGAGGAAGCGTTCGAGAACCGCATCATCAATCGCATCGCCCCGGAGGGGCAGCATCTCGCGACAGCGCGCGAGCTGGCGCAGACGGTGGCGGCCAATCCGCCGTTGTCGGTGCGTGCGACGGTGCGCTCGCGCCGCTGGTACATGGACCTGCTGGAACGCGATGTGACGATGCAGACAGCCCCGCTGAAGCTTTACCTGAGCGAGGACTTCCACGAGGCGGCGCGCGCCTTCGTGGAGAAGCGCAAGCCAGGACCGTTCAAAGGACGCTAGCTCGGTCTTCGGTCATTGCGAGACCCGCCGGGTCGAAGCAATCTCCGCCGCGATCCCGTTTCGTCACTTCGCGCGGTGCAATGAGACCCCGAAACCGAGCTGTACGCGGCAATTTCGCAAGGACTTGGTCCTATCGTACCCACTCCGCCATGCCGCACCGAGGACGCAGCCACATGCTCGCCGCGATCATCGCCCGCTGGTTTGTCGCCGTGCCCCTGGCTGCGTCCGTCTCGGTGACTGTCATGGGGTCGGTCCTGCATCCCGGGCACCACCGCCACGTGATGGGCTTGGTGTGCATCGCCTTTGCCGTCGCGGTCGCTGCCGTCCGCGGCGCAGCCGTCATACTGTCGATCGTGCCCCGCCGTGGCGGCCCGCACGCAGGCCGTGGGTTCGGTCGCGTGGCGATCGCGATCGGGATCTGCTGCCGGCTGGACGGTATCCGTGAAAGCATGGCCTCGCCCGCAAACGTCGGCGGTATCGTCGCGATGCCGCGGGCGTGTTCCCTGCCCGCGGAGCCTCTTTGCCGCCTCACAGTCGCGGCGTAGCCCCGATGGACGCGCTCGCCCACACCGCCCTCGCCGGCCTGCCCGCACACCCGCCCTCGCCGCGGCCCGAGCGCCCGGTGCGACTGTTTTGCCTCACGCTGGCCTGGCTGGTCGCGGCGAGCGCCACCGCCTGGGCCGGGGTGTTCCTGATCGGTGTGGTGATTGGCGTGCACCACGGCGCGCCGCTGGGACACGCGCTCGCTTGGCAGATCGGCGAGCCGTCCGCCCTCCTGCTGATGCTGCTGGTCGCTGACGCCGTGCTGGTGTTCGCCGGTTGGCGGCGCGGCGCGACGGTGGGCGGTGGCAATGCTCTTGCCGGCCTTGGCTTCGGCCCCATGCGTCGGCCCGGTCTGCTGCTGGCCTTCGCGACCATGGGCGAGGCGGTCGTGTTCGGCTGGGCCATTCTGGTCTACAGCGTGCTCCAGCCGTCCAATCATGGCGTGATCGCCAGTTTGCTGGCCGCCACCCCGCGCGCCAGCCTGCTTGCACAGGCGGGAACCTTGCTCTGCACGGTCGTACTCAGTCCGCTCTGGGAAGAGTTCTTCTTCCGCGGCTGGTTGTGGACCGGCCTGCGCCGGCACTGGGGCACGTTGCCGGTGATGCTTGCGACGGCGATACCGTGGCTGTCGCTGCACATGTTCGACGGGCTGCTGCGCCCGCTTTACCTGTTGCCCATGGCGGTGATGCTTTGCCTGGCCCGGCAGTACTGCGGCGGCATCCGCGCCTCGATCACCCTGCACGTGCTGAACAACCTGATCGCCATGCTGCTCGTGCTGTTCCTGCTGCCGCCCTTGCACCCCTGACCGCGGCCGCGGTCACGATTGACAAATACCGGTTTGTCAACCAGACCGCTCATTCGTTCCATGCGTGCCCCACATCGGGGAAAGAACTCCAGCGTGATCAGCCAGAAGCTCGCAAGATTGACCTCCGGCCGGGTCCATTACGCCTGGATCGTACTGGCGGTGATGTTCACTGCCATGCTGGCCGGCGTCGGCGTGCGCGCCGCACCCGGCGTGATGATCGTGCCGCTGGAACATGCGTTCGGCTGGGACGTCGCCACCATTTCCGCCGCCGTTTCCGTCAACATCATTCTGCTCGGCGCCACCGGGCCGTTCCTGACCGGGTTGATCGACGGCTTCGGCCTGAAGAACACCGTCCTGTCCTGCATGGCGGTGCTGATGGCCGGCACCGGCCTGTCGATCTTCATGACCTCGCCGTGGGAGTTGTTCGTCACCTGGGGGCTGATGGTGGGTATCGGCTCCGGCGCCGGCGCGGTGGGCATCGCCGCCGCCGTGTCGAACCGCTGGTTCGCAGCGCGCACCGGCCTGGCGATGGGGCTGCTGACCGCTGCCAACGCCGCCGGCCAGCTGATATTCCTGCCGCTACTCGCCTGGCTGGCGGATCGCTTTGGCTGGCAAGGCGTGGCGATCGGGGTCACT
>JASHVB010000256.1 GCA_030039695.1 Acetobacteraceae bacterium | reverse complement strand
TGCGTTGCCTATCATAATGATCACTGCGGCGATCGAACGGGAACTGAGATCGAAAGTTGCGGCCAGCGTCCCATTCTGCGTGCTCAAGAAGCCGTTTGGAACCGACGCTCTGATCAACTGTCTACATAGAGCACTCCAAGGCTAGACCGCAGCCGCAATCGGCGGGGGGCGCGGCTGCCGCTGAGAAGATGGCGTTGTGACTTCGAGGCAGCGCGCTGGTCCTCAACGTGATTTGTCGCCTGCACACTCATTAATGTTACCAACAGGCAAATCAAAAGAGAAACGCGCCCCCCCAAGCGCCGAATTGTTGTCTGCGCGAATGCTGCCGCCATGCGCCTCCACCACGGACCGGCAGATCGCCAAGCCTATGCCCATGCCGGTATCCTTTGTCGAGAAGAAGCTGTCGAACAGCCGAGAGAAATGTTCCGCGTCAAGACCCGGACCGCTGTCCTCGATGGTACAGCAAACCGTGTCCGGGTCCGAGAGCGTGGTTCGAATACTGATTCTGCGATCCCTTGGCGCAAGTTGCGCCATGGCTTGGACCGCATTGATGATAAGGTTCACGATGACCTGTTGGAGCCGAATGCGGTCGGCAGCAATCTGGGGCAGAACCGCTGTTGGACCGAGCGATACGGCAACTCCGTTACGCTGCAGCTCGTTCCGGACGAGGTCCAGCGATTCATTAATGACATCGTCAATCGACAGCAGGTCGTACGCTGCCGCTCGCTGGCTTGCCATGCTGCGAACCCGCTCGATGATTTCGGACGCCCGACGCGCATCCGCAACCACGCGGTTAGTCAACGTCCGAGCCCCTTCGACGTTCGGTTCGTCCCACGCCAAACCGCGCAGCGCGGATTCGGCGTTCGTAACGATAGCGGCAAGCGGCTGGTTCACTTCGTGCGCTATTGAAGCCGTCAACATACTGAGGCTGTCCGCTATCTTGCGAAGTTCGGTCTCTGCCTTCTCGCGCGCGGCAATCTCAGACCTGAGTTCCTCGATCGATTGAACGGTCTGGTAGGCCGCTGATGCGAACCGCCCCATGCTCTCGAGCAGCCGTAGGTCCTCGGTATCGAATTGGCGGCCATTACGGTGGGCGATTGCCCACACAGTACCGACAGCTTTGCCAGCCACGTAAAAGGGCACGAGTAGCCCTTCTTCCGCGAGCGGCATGGCGCTGCCCAAGTACGGATAGCGGCGTTCCCAATGACTGAAAAGCATCGCATTGTTGCAGTCGAGTACATCGCCGCACGGTCCGAAATCTCGAGGTGTGCCTCCTCCAAGGTGCGGTCGCCAAGCACCGGCAATCGCTGCCCAGTAGAATCTTTCCCCATCCTTCGTCAGAAGGCTCAGGCCGGCCGAATCGGCATCGAGGATTTCGAGGACTTTGTCTGCGAGCGTTTGCAAGATGGTGGACGGGGAGTCCGCCAACGCGCTGACTAATGCAACCAGCGCCGAATTCTCCTTCTGGTGCTCTGGCGAACGACGGGGGCGATTAAGCAATTTCTCGGTACAAACGATGGCGTCCAGCGGAGCAGCCGGGATAGGCACTTCCAGTGCAACTAGGTTCGGCAACGTTGGTGACCCGGTCACTTTCTGGCTCCGTGCGATTTGGGTTTAAAGCCGTCGAAGGAAGCTCTGCCCACTTCTAAAAAAACACACTAGCTGACGCCGGGTAAAAGCCCGCAGAGTCACACCAACATCGCGCCGCAGCTTGGAGCCGCACCACCCGCCAGGGTCATCGACCGAGCGGAAAGACCTTGTTGCCCAACTGCACGCTTCGGATTTGCCGCTTATCATACCACGCGGTCGTCTGATGGTCCAATATGGCAAGCAGGGTGCGCAAACGCCGGACGCGGCACAGCCTAGGCCGGCGGCGACCACGCGCCGGATGGCCGGGTCATCCTGGCCGCCGTTTTCTTCTGTCCGGGTCGTCGTGTCGGGCGATCGACACCCGGCGCCGATGCGCCGGCTCTGGCGCCGCCGTGGATCTGGCGAACGGGGATATTTGTGATGAGTTGCGACCGAGGAGTACGCTTCGGCAGGAGGCTGGCCACCATCCCCGAGTGCGCCAGAGGCGCGTTCTGCGTCCGGATTTCGGGAAATGGAGCAGTTGCTCTGTGCCGGCGAACCGGCCGCCTCGCGACGCATCGAGCTGGCACAATTGCTCGCATATCGCGTACCCGCCAAGCCTGCGTCCAATGACATGAGGTTTCTGGCCCTACGAAGCCTGTCGCTCGTCTAGGCCAGACGGGCCGGTCTGGCACCATGTCCGCAGCAAGCCTTGGTATAAGATTAGATATCAGCGGAATGGTCCGCACCAGCCCCGCCTGACAACGCGGCTCTCCCTCAATCGAACAGCGTTGCCAGTCGCTGCTTCATCGCATCCGCGATGTAGAGCGCGAGCGCCTGGATCGTCGATGTTGGGTTCACCCCGCCCGACGTGACCCAGATGCTGCCATCGACGATGAAAAGATTGCGCACGTCGTGCGAGCGGCCCCAGGAATTGACGACGGAGCGCTCCGGATCGTTGCCCATGCGTGCAGTCCCGAGCAGGTGACCCGGGCTGTTCAGGATGGTGCGCGACGTATAAAGACTGCCTGCGCCCGCAGCCTGCAGGATTTCCGTCGCACGGGCGATGCCGTGCTCCATCATCCGCCGCGTGTTGTCGCTGATCGTGTAATCGATGCGCGGCGCGGGAATGCCGCTGCTGTCCTTCAGGACCGGGTCGAGCGTCACACGGTTATGTTCTTCCGGCAGGTCCTCGCAGGCGACGCCGATCAGCAGCCGGCGATACGCTAGCGTGCGGAACACGCGGTGGTGGTCCCGACCCCACGGCAGCAAACCGGCCGACACACTGCTCACCGCCTCGTTCACCAGACCGGTGCCGCGGGAGAATTGCAGTGTATAACCCCGGACGAAATCGCGCGTCGCGTCGGTCTCATAGAACTGCTTGCTCCACAGCACTGTCATCGGCGCGCGATCGCCGTCAATTTCCTCATCGACATAGCCGCGCACCACCGGCCACGGATGCAGCATCAGATTCTTGCCGACAAGGCCACTGGAATTGGCGAGGCCATTCGGAAAACGCCCGGATTGCGACAGCAGCAGCAGACGCGGCGTGCCGATGCCGTTGCAGGCGAGGATCACCACTTCTGCCGGCTGAAATCGCTCCGCGCCTGCGGCGTCGTAGTAGACAGCACCTGCGGCCATACCATGTTGGTTGAGCGTGATCTCCTTCACGCGGCAGCGCGTACGCAACTCGACGCCGGCGCGGAGCGCCTTCGGCCAATATGTGATGTCCGTGCTCGCCTTCGCGCCTTGCGCGCAGCCTGGCGTGCAATGGCCGAGGTTGATGCAGGGAGCGCGGCCATCATATTCCGTGGTAGCAACGGTGGTGTCCGACGGCCACCAGTGCCAACCCAACTCGTTCATCGCGCGCGCGTAGCGCATCCCTGTACGTCCCAACGGAACAGGCGGCATCGGCGGATTGCGCGGCGGCACGCCCGGGTCGCCGGCCAGACCGGAGACACCCATCATGCGGTCGTTCTCTTCGAAGAACGGCTCCAGGGTCCAGTAGTCGATCGGCCAATTGTCGGCGACGCCGTCCAGCGAGCGCACGCGGAAATCGGACGGATGCATGCGCGGGAAATGCGCCGTGTAGAACACGGTGCCGCCTCCAACGCCGTTGAAGTTGGCGACCTTCATCAGCGAGTTATCGTCGTTGATCGGGTAGTCGGTGTCGCGTGCGCGACGGTTCGGGCTTATGTCGTAATCGGCGAAGCGGCGTGCTTCCCAGTCGCGGCCAGTGCTCGGGAAGTGACTCTGCTTCATCCAATCCCCTTGCTCGAGACAAAGGATTTTCATTTTCGTCTCTGCGAGGCTCCACGCGACCGCGGCCCCGGATGCGCCGGAGCCGATGATCAGCACGTCGACAATGTCATTGCGCTCGGTCATGGTGCGTCCCGCCACAGTTTCGGTCGTCCTCGCACGACATCGAGCAGGGACCAGTCACCCTGTTCGAGGGCGTGGCCCTTGGGGAAGGGCGGGCGCGGCTCGAGGCCGAGCGAACGCACGACGCGATCGTCGCGGTAGTAGCACTGCAGGATGACGCGGCCGAGCGCGACAACCTCACGCGAGGCTTCCGCCAGAAACGTCTGAGCGACGGTCTCCCGGAGGGCCGGTTCGAGTTCCGCAAATGAACCGCCGGACAGTGCAGCCAGTCTGGTCAACGCGGTGCTCACGTCCAAAACGTCGCGGCCGAGCGAACGCAGGATGTCGTCAAAGATCACTTCGTCATCGGCGCCAGGTACGCCGAATTCCGAGTCGGGCGGGACCATCATGCCGGAGATGCGGCGTAAGTCCAGGCGTTGGGTGGAAGAAAGGCCGGTTCCCATGGTTGGTTTGATCCCCAGAGAGGTGGGAATTCGTGTACGTTGCATTTCGGACGTGTCAATCGTACGGTCCGTCATGGTCGCCGCCGGCGCCGAGCAGCCCCGTATGACCATTGCATTCAGTAAACAGGTGTGATGGCCCGGAGAGCGCCGGCCATGACGAGGGCCGACGTTGGAGCTTCACCTAAGCGGCATCCTGCAACATCAAATCCGCCGCTTTTTCGCCGATCATTATCGCCGGCGCATTGGTATTTCCCGACGTCAGCGTGGGCATGATCGAGGCGTCCGCGACCCGCAGCCCGGCGATGCCGCGCACACGCAGCCGAGCATCCACCACCGCCATCGGATCGACGCCCATCTTGCACGTGCCGACCGGGTGATAGGTCGTCTCGGCGGCGCGCTTTACCCAGTCCAGAATCTCATCGTCTGTTGTCTGCGTCGTGCCTGGCGCCACCTCTGTCACCTGCAGCGACGCCATCGCCGGAGCGGTCATAACGGCGCGCGCTATCCGCACAGCCCGCGCGGTAATCTCCCCATCGATCGGCGAGGACAGGAAGTTGAAGTTGATTGCCGGCGGCCGGCACGGATCGGACGACGTGATGTGGATGTGTCCCTTGCTCTCCGGCCGCATCGGATGCGCGTAACAGGTCATGCCGGACTGGCGGGAGATGACTGGACCTTTCGGTCCCGGCTCGGTCAGCATCGGCACCCAGCCCAGCAGCACATCCGGCGCCTCCAGCCCCTCGCGGGAACATACGAACGCGCGGATGGGTGCGGCCACGCTGCCCAGCATGCCGTCGCGCGAGAAGGCATAACGGAGCGCCTGGCGCATCATGCCGAAACCTCGCGCGGTGTCGTTGTAGGTGACGCCTTTCGCGCCGATCGCCCATCGGGTCCGCGGCGCATAATGATCGCGCAGGTTCTCGCCCACACCGGGGAGCGCAAGGTGCACTTCAATGCCCAGGTCGCGCAGTCGCTCCGGCTGGCCGATACCCGACAGCTCCAGCAATTGCGGCGAGTTGATCGTGCCCGCGCTGACGATGACTTCACGCCCGGCACGCGCTTCATGGGGCGTGCCGCGCACGGAATACCGCACGCCGGTGCAGCGCTTGCCATCGAACGTCAGCACTTCGGCGCGCGCGTCCGACTCGATGTGCAGATTCGCGCGCGTGCGGATCGGATCCAGATAACAACGCGCCGTGCTCATGCGCCGCCCGCGTGAGATCGTCGCCTGGCTCATCGCTATACCGTCCTGGCGCGACCCGTTGTAGTCGGGATTATACGAAATACCGACCTGCGCCGCGGCCTCGATCAGCTTAGCGAAGATTGGCAGCCGTGGCGGCGGATTGGTGACGCGCAGCGGACCGCAGCGACCACGATATTCGTCGTCGCCTTCATCATAACGCTCCATCCGCCTGAAGAAGGGCAGCACATCGGCGTAGCTCCAGCCAGTGTTGCCCATCTGTGCCCAGATATCGAAATCCTGTGCCTGGCCACGGACGAACGCCATGCCGTTGATCGAACTCGACCCGCCCAGCAGCTTACCACGCGGCACCGGTAGCCGCCGGCCATTCGTGTTCGTCTCGGGCTCCGAGGCATACAACCAATTGGCAGCCGGATTGGTCATCAGCCGCGCATAGCCAATCGGGATGCGCGACCAGGGATGGCCGGAGGGGCCGGCCTCGAGTAGCAGGACCTTGTTGCGCGCATCCGCCGAAAGCCGATTGGCGACCGCCGCACCGGCGGATCCCGCACCGACAACGATGTAGTCATAGCTTTGCATAAAGTCCGCTCCCCATCGAGCCCAACGGTCGCACAGCCGCTGCCAGCCAGGAAGCCGGACGCCCTTTGCTTCGAATTACGCCACCGCGTCGGAACGCGCGTGTTGCCGTGCACCCACCATGCGCAGCGTCATGTTTGCCATCCTGGCGCACAGCTCGTCGAGCTTCAGCCGGCCGCCCGGACGGTGCCACGTGTAGGCCCAACTGATCATGCCGCCGATCGCCAGCGACGCGAGGCCCGCATCCTCTAGTGCGAACTCGCCGGCAGCGGCGCCTTCTTCGAGCAATCCGGTCAGCACATGATCGAACTTGCGGCGCAGCGCATTGATTTCGGCCAGCGCTTCTGGCGCCAGGCTTTTTTCCTCGCGGAAGTAGATCGCGATGTTCGACTGACGGGACAGCACGACGCGGGTGAAGTCCACCACCGCGCGATAAAGCCGTTCGGTGGGTGTTCCCCCCGTCGCGGCGGCTTCCTGCACCGCCGCGAGCGACAATTCGATCGTCGGTTTACACAGCGCGGCCAGCAATTCCACCTTGCTGCGGAAATGCGTGTAGATGAACGGCTTGGTCACGCCGAGCTCTGCCGCGATGTCGTCGAGCGTGGTGCCTGTGAAACCGCGCTCATAGAACAGTTTCACTGCCTCTTCGAGGATTCGCTCGCGCTTATAGGCCAGAATTTCTTCGCGCATAGACCATGCTTCCCTGTCTGGCGCCATGCTAGCGCTACCGCGATCGGAAGGAAACCCTACCCTCTGGTAGCCAGAAGCCGATCAGCGTGACGCCACCGCCATGGGTGCCACGGCTTGTGCCTGCCACTGATCAAGCCAGCCCCTGAGGCGATGGCCACCGTCCTTTGGTCCGTTCGTCGCGCTATGCCATGCTAAGAACGCCTGGTCCGCGGCGCCGATCAGCACCACGCCGTCCATCGCCCCGGAGCGCCGCAACGCCTCCAGCGCCTGTCGCGGCGTCTGCACAATGGGTCCGGCCACGTTGAGCGAGGTGTTCACCGACGCCTCGACCCTGCAGCGCCGGCCCATCGCCTTCAGGTAAGCGCGGGTAAACGGGTCGGACGGCCGCACGATCTGGATGCGGCTGGTGCCATCTCGATGCACGACGGCGGGAATGCGCCGCGCAGCTTCGGGCCGGGCGCGGACCGTCAGCACCATGTCGTTGTATGCGTTGTACTCGTCGTGGGACGCGCCTTCCTGCAACTCGAAGCAGCGCAGTGCCGTCTCGAGCGTGAGCACCGGTACGAGTGGCCGGAACGGCTCGCGGAATTTCACCAGCCGGTTAATGATGTCCAGCGAGCGCGGGTTGCACGGATTGGCAAGGATGGAGCGGTGGCCCAGCGCGCGCGGTCCTGTTTCCGCGACGCCCTGGCACAGGCCGAACACACCGTCTTGCGCGACCCAGAATGCCAGCAGGTCGGCGACGCGCTCGCGCCCGGCGCGGTTGGCGATGCCGCCCCGTTTGACCCAACCGATTTCCGGTGTGGTTCCCAGCGCGCTGGTGATGTCGCGTTGGGTCGCGGGAACACCGCAATGGAATGCGTGCTGCAGGCCGCGACCTAGTCGTGTGCCGTTCGCCAGCGCGAATTGATACGCCGCGCCCGCGGCGACACCAGCATCGCCTGGCACCGAACCGTGGGTGCGTCGGACCACTGCGTCCTAAACTGGTCGCCATCGCTGCCCCCACTGAGTTGTGCGATTCGACGCCATTCGCGTTGGAGCAATAAGCTGTGGCTGGCGCAACACGGGGTGCGGGAGATCAATGATGGCAGGCATGCTGGCAGGCAAGGCGGCACTGATTACAGGCGGCGGCGGCGGGATTGGCCGAGCGACAGCGCTGGTGTTCGCGCGTGAAGGGGCACGTCTGGCGATTGCGGACGCAAATATGGACGGCGCGCAAGAGACCGTCGCGCTGGTAAATGCGGCCGGCGGACAGGCAATGTCACTCGGCGGCGACGTGACTGCGAGCGCTGCGGTGCAGGCGATGATCAAGGCGACGGTCGCGGCGTATGGGAGGCTGGACTGCGCGTTCAACAACGCGGGCATCGCCGGGTTCCAGGTAGATGCCGCGGGAAAAAAGACACATGAATGGGCGGATGAGTCGTTCGACCGGATGATCGCGGTGAACCTGCGCGGGGTGTGGCTCTGCATGAAGCACGAGATCCCGCAGATGATCGCGCAGGGCGGGGGCAGCATCGTCAACACTGGCTCGATTGCGGGCCTGATTGGACTGCCCACATCGTCCGCCTACGTCGCGGCGAAACACGGCGTGTTAGGGCTGACGAAAACCGCAGCGCTGGAATATGCCAAGGACAGCATTCGGGTGAATGCGGTCTGCCCCGGCTATATCGAGACAAAGATGACCGAGGACACGATGCGCCGCCGCGGCGAGGAGTTGATGGCCTTGGTGCCGTTCCACCGGATGGGCAAACCGGAGGAGATCGCCGAGATGGTGGGGTGGTTGGCCAGCGACCGCGCAAGCTATGTGAGTGGCGCGTGCTACAACGTTGATGGCGGCTATATGGCGGTGTGACCATGCGTCTCGTGGAAGATCGAAAGGTGTTGATGAGAGGGTGCTTCCGTCAATTGGTTGCGTTGCATCAGAACCAATACCTCTTCAATCCGAATGCCAGGCCCCACGGGCCCCAGGGATCATCCTCAGGGTAACCTCTGGGGCCCCGGCTTTCGTTGGGGCGCAATGGTGGGCCGGTTTCATTCACTCGCGGCCGGGTCGGCTCGGGCCGTGGGCCACTCGCAATGACAGGCAGCAGCGGCTCGGCTAGCATTTGCCGATCAATCGATCGGGGGAGCGGCAATGAGCGATATCCGAGTCATAGCGGGCGGCCTGCGTTTTCCAGAGGGGCCGGTGGCCATGCATGATGGCTCGATTGTCCTGGTGGAGATCGAACGCCAGACCGTCAGCCGCGTGACGCCCGATGGGACCGTGACCGTGATCGCAAACACCGGCGGCGGTCCGAATGGTTTGGCAGTTGGCCCGGACGGGGCGTTTTACGTCTGCAACAACGGTGGCTTCCTTTGGCGTACCGAAATGAACATGCTGCGCCCCGCCGGCGTGCCGTCGGACTACACCGGTGGCCGCATCGAGCGCATCGACCCGAAGACCGGCGCAGTCACCGTACTCTACGATCGCTGCGGGCCACACAAACTGCTTGGGCCGAACGACATCGTGTTCGACCGCAACGGCGGGTTCTATTTCACTGATCTCGGCAAGGCGCGGGCGCGGGATCGCGACTGGGGTGGTGTGTACTATGCGCTGGCCGACGGCTCGAGCATCGTCGAGGTGGCCCATCCGATCCTCACACCGAACGGCATCGGCCTGTCGCCTGACGGCAGCGTCCTTTACGTGGCCGAAACTGAGACCGCACGTCTGTGGGCATTCGACATCGTCGCGCCGGGTGTGACAAAGAAGGCGCCGTTCCCGTCGCCGCATGGCGGCCGGATCGTCGCCGGGCTTGGCGGCTTCCAGCGCTTCGACAGCCTGGCGGTGGACGCGGCGGGGAATGTCTGCGTGGCGACGCTGGTCAACGGCTCGGTCAGCGTGATTGCCCCGGACGGGCAGCTGCTGCGCCAGGTGCCGATGCCCGACATGTTCTGCACCAATGTCTGCTTCGGCGGGCCGGATCTGCGCACGGCATACATGACGCTCTCCGGCACCGGAAAGCTGGTGGCAATGGACTGGCCGGGGGCGGGGCTGAAGCTGGCGTATGCAGCCTGACGGCACGACGGCCACACCGGGAGACCCGACGACCGAGGCCATTCGCCTGATCCTCAGGGGCGAGACGCCGGCGGCGGAGCTCGCGCGCCAGGTGACGGAGCTCCGGCTCGAGCGTAGCCGCGTCACCGACCTGCGCCCCCTTGCGGCCTGTACCGCCCTGCGTCACCTAGTGCTGTCCAACAGCCTGGTCACCGATCTCGCTCCTCTGGCGGCGCTACCGGCGCTGCAACGCCTCGAGCTCACCCGCTCGCGGATCAGTGACATAACCCCGCTCGCCGGGCTGACGGCGCTGGAGCGGCTGCACCTGTCCTTCACCGCGGTCGCGGATGTGACGCCGCTCGCAGCTTTGACCCGCTTGGAAGCGCTTTTCCTGAGCAGTACGCTGACGGCGGACATAGCGCCACTGATGAACCTGACGCTGCTGGAACGGCTTGACCTTGGCGGAACCATGGTGCGTGACATCGCGCCGTTGGCCGGTCTGACACAGCTGCGCAGCCTGGAGCTGTGCGGCACCGCGGTGACGGATATCGCGCCACTGGCTGCATTGCACGATCTGCAGTACCTCGACTTGGCCACAACACGGGTGCGCGATCTGTCGCCGCTCGCCGGCCTGATCGAGCTGCGACGCCTCGATCTGCGCGGCATGCCCGGCGTCGATCTTTCCGTGGCAGCAGGCTTGCCGAAGTGCGAGATTGTTACCGTCGCCCTGCCGCGCCGGCGACGGGCGGGCAACTTGACATTCGATAAGGCGAATTGATCCAGGAAAACGTCACGCCGCGTCCGCCGACGAAGCGTCAGATGTGGCTACCGCGTGCGCGACCGAGGCTTTGCGACTTGCTTGCTTGACACACCCCACCCCCCTGGGCTTGATCCGCGCCGACCGCGGCACAGGGTAACCCAGCGTCTCATGGCGACCACCAAGTCCAAGGCCAAGCGCAAACCCAGCGCCCTGGTCGAGAACATCAAAACCATCGTCTATGCGGGCCTGATCGCCTTGGTCGTCCGCACCTTTCTGTTCGAGCCGTTCAACATCCCCTCCGGCAGTATGCTGCCGACGCTCCAGATCGGCGACTATCTGTTCGTGTCGAAATACAGCTACGGCTACTCGCGCTACTCGTTCCCATTCGGCTGGCCGCCGTTCTCCGGTCGAATCTTCAAGAGTATGCCGGACCGCGGCGATGTCGCGGTGTTCAAATACCCGCCCGATCCCTCGATCGATTACATCAAGCGCATCGTCGGCCTGCCCGGAGACACGGTCCAGGTCCGTGACGGATTGCTCTATATCAACGGTCAGCTTTGCCCACGCCAGGCGGAGGGCGACTATGTCACCGACGAGGATGGCATTCACATGGTGCTCCGCCGCTACGTAGAGACCCTGCCGGACGGCGTGAAACACGACATCCTGAAGGCGACCGACCAGGGAGAGATGAACAACACGCCGGTCTACCAGGTTCCGCCCAACCGCCTGTTTGCGATGGGCGACAACCGCGACAACTCCGCAGACAGCCGCTTCATGAATGGGGTGGGCTTCGTGCCGATGGACAATCTTGTGGGCCGAGCCGAGATCATTTTCTTTTCGTTCGACGCGGAATATCCGTGGTGGGAAGTCTGGGAGTGGCCGTTCGAGGTCCGCTGGAGCCGCATTTTGATGCGCGTCCACTGATGCCTGCGATGCGGACAGCGTAGCGTTGAGTCAGTCGATCGAAACAATCCTCGGCCACAACTTCCATCGCCCCGAGTTGCTGCGCGAAGCACTCACCCACCGCTCCGCTCTGCAAGGCCGGCGGCGGACGCGCGATTCAAACGAACGGCTGGAGTTCATCGGCGATCGGGTACTTGGTTTGCTGATGGCTGAGTGGCTCGCCGAGCGGTTCCCCCGCGAGCAGGAAGGCGACCTTGGCAGGAGGCTCGCCTACCTGGTGTCGCAGCCGGTGCTTGCGCAGGTGGCGGAGGCTATCGGCCTCAGCACAGCGCTTTCGGTCGCGCCTGGCGAGGCACGCGCTGGCGTGAAACGTCGTGCTACGGTGCTGGCGGATGGGTTAGAGGCGGCGCTCGGCGCGCTCTACCTCGACGGCGGGCTGGACCGAGCCCGCGCCTTCGTCCGTCATGCCTGGGAGCCTGTGATGAGCGCTCAGGTCGAGCCGCCGAAGGATGCCAAGACCAGAGTGCAGGAGTGGGCCCAGCGGTTCACGCGCGATCTGCCCATCTATCGGGTGACCGAGCGTTCGGGCCCGCCGCACGCGCCGGAGTTTACTATCACGGTCAGCGTCGGTGGGGCGTCCGGCACCGGCACCGCCGGAAACAAGCGCCAGGCCGAGCAACTGGCAGCAGCGGATCTGCTGAAGGGGATCGAGGGGTGAACCGTGCGTCGCCAGCTCTCCCGGGTTTGGCCGGGGATGTTGGTTGGGCCGCGAAGCGGACTGACCAAAGCATCGACGGTGAGGTGCCAATGTCATGGCCGCTGCTTGCGTTCCGCCTCTCACCTGGCGGTTCGGGCCGAGGACCGGGTGAAGCGCCCGGTGGCATGGGTCTTTCGCGCGCGGGAGAGGCGTATTGAACTCCCGCTGCGGCTTCGTGGCGATTGTCGGCGCGCCGAACGCCGGGAAATCCACCCTGCTCAACCGCCTGACCGGCGCGAAACTGTCGATCGTCTCCCCCAAGGCGCAAACGACGCGCTTTCGCATCCTCGGAATCCTGATGCGCGGCGCCAGCCAAGTGCTGCTGGTCGACACTCCCGGCATATTCCGACCGCGCCGCCGTCTCGACCGCGCCATGGTCGCCGCCGCCTGGAGCGGTGCCCACGATGCCGACATCGCGCTGCTGCTGGTCGATGCGCGCGAGGGCGCAACTGACGCGGTACGTGCGATCGCCGAGCAACTAAAAGCAGCGGAGCGGCGAAGCTGGCTTGTGCTGAACAAAACTGACCTTGTGGCACCGGCCTCCCTGCTGCCACTGACCGCGACGCTAACCGCGCTCGCACCGTTCGAAGAGACATTCATGGTCAGCGCGACCACGGGTGAGGGAGTCAACGAACTGGCGGATGCCCTGGCCGCGGCGGTGCAGGAGGGCCCGCACCTTTATCCGGACGACGATCTGACGGATCTGCCTGACCGGCTGCTCGCCGCCGAACTGGTGCGCGAACAGATCTTCCTGCAGACACACGAGGAAGTGCCATACGCGGCGACGGTGGAGACCGAAAGCTGGAAAGAACGTGCCGACGGCTCGGTGCGCGTCGAAGCGACAATCTACGTCGCGCGGCCCGGCCACAAGGCGATCGTGATCGGCGAGAAAGGAGCGCGGATCAAGACCATCGGCGCGCGTGCGCGCGAAGCGCTGGAAGCGGCACTCGAACGGCGCGTGCACCTGTTCCTTAACGTCAAGCAGCGTGCCCGCTGGGATGAGGAGGCAGCGCGGCTGCGGGCGATTGGTTTAGACGAAACGGAATAACGAGATCTGTCCGACCGCGTCCGTTAGGACCTGCCGCCCCAAGCTGGCAGTGACAAATGGATCAGCGGCTGATGTATCGGCCCCCAGCCGCCCGCTGCCATGGCCAGCACGTCGAGATTTGACTCGTCCAGCGTCAAGTCCGCGCTGCTGCCACAATTATATTGGCCGGAGCTGCTCTGCTTGCCGGCCCAATGCACCTGATACGAAGCAGGGTTGCTCGGCATGCGTGCCTCGATGATCAGACTGCCACCTGTGCTATGCAAAGTATCGAGGTCCAGCATGCACTCACCATCGCCCTCACGTGCCAAAACGGTCTGTGATTGCATGTCGCCAGGCATCACGGCTTTGGTGTCGAATGAAATCTCGTCGCCCACGGCGGGGCCCAGATTGACTGCGGTCTGCGCAAGTTTCACGGCGCCGGCCACGCCGGTTAACGAGACGACAACTGCCAACAATGCGGCGGTCAACAGACCACTTGAATTGTTTCCATGGTCAGCGCGCATGGCGCGGGCACTCCACCTCAAGTCCGTTTTTGTCCCTCCCCAGCCGCAGGTTTTCGTCCAAACGGCGTAGAAAAATGGCGGCGCCTCGGGGACGCCGCCAAGTTTGGGGAGGAGTCCAAGAGAGAAACGCGACGAGCAAGCTCGCCTGCTTCTCGCGCATATAATCACCTGACTGGCGGATCCAATCATTGACCTGGATCAAGCAGGGATGATTTTCCGGCATTCCTGCAACACGCATTGCGCGGATCGCGTCTGCCCGGGTTACCCCAACACTGCCGCAATTCGCGCCAGCGCTTCATCGCGTCCC
>JASHVB010000255.1 GCA_030039695.1 Acetobacteraceae bacterium | reverse complement strand
CAGCGCTTGCGTAGCCGGCCGCGCACGATGGACAGCGGCAGGTATTGCTCGGTGCGATCCCCGCTGATCTCGCCCATCGGCATGGTCTCGATCAGACACAGATCGAAGCCATGCTCACCGCACCAGGCGAGCATCGCGTCGAATTCGTCCTCGTTTACGCCCTTCATCGCCACGGCGTTGATCTTTACCGCGAGACCGGCGGCCTTGGCGGCGAAGATGCCATCCAGCGTTGGCTCGATCTTGCCCCAGCGCGTGATGGCAGTGAACCGCGCTGGAGCGAGGGTATCCAGCGATACATTCACGCGGCGCACACCCGCGGCGACCAGCGCCTCGGCGTGGTGGGCGAGCTGAGTGCCGTTGGTGGTGACCGTCAGCTCTTTCAGCCCGCCCGCGCCGATGCGGGCGCCGAGGCTACGGAACAGCGACATGACACCGCGGCGGACAAGAGGCTCGCCACCGGTGAGACGGATTTTCGTCGTGCCCAGGCGGATAAAGGCGGCGCAGATGCGGTCGAGTTCCTCCAGCGACAGCACGTCCCTTTTCGGCAGGAACTGCATGTCTTCCGCCATGCAGTAGACGCAGCGCAGATCGCACCGGTCGGTAACCGAGACGCGCAGATAGGTGATGGCACGGCCGAACGGATCGATCATGGCAAACGGCGTACTCCTTCCAGGACAGACTTGCTCTATCGTGGGGCCGTGTTCAAGGCCTGGGGCGGCTGAAAGAGGCGAACGCCGGGCGGCGTCGCCAGGCGTGGATTCGCCAGTCAAGTGTCATCGCGAGGATCGATGGGACCAGGCAATGGACATCGTCGGTTACACATGACTGAGATTGCTCGGTTCCATCGTTCCTCGCAATGACTGGGGGACGTCGTGAAAGAGGCACATCGATCACCAGGCCACACCGCGCTCAGATCTGCGAATACCCGGAGCCCAGTGTATCCACGCCGCGTCCCGAGGCTTCGGTGGTCCAGCCGAATTCCTTCAGAATCTGCTGGCTATAGGTCACCCGTCCGTTCACTTTCGGTCCTTCACTCGCCAGCAGCAGCGCCGCGCGAGCCATGAATGACGCGGGCTCGCCCCTCGGATCGTCGATGCCCGTCACCAGCCTGTGGTGCACGGTTCCCGGCGTCGGCACGACTTTCGACGGCGACACCGCGCTGACGGAGATCCCGTGATGCTGCGCCATTTCCTGCGCTAGCCCCTGAGTGAAGCGCTCGAGCGCTGCCTTGGTCGCACCGTACATCACGCCGCCGCGCACCGCCTTGTCTGCGTACGGCCCGCGGCCCGGGCCGATCGCTGCGCCGGAACTGATATTCACGATCGCGCCGGAGCGGCGCGGGATCATGTCCTTCAACACTTCCTTCGCCAAGAAGAACGGTCCGTGCACATTTACCGCGAAGCAGCGGACCCAGCGGTTGGAGGGGTAGGTTTCGGTCGGCAAGTAGTAGTTCAGCGCGGCGTTGTTAACCAGGATGTCGATCGGGCCGTAAGCCGCACGCGCTTGCTCCACCAGTGCAATGCAATCCGCCTCGCTGGAAACGTCAGCAGTGACCGGCACCGCCTCGCCGCCGGCATCGCGTATGCGTTGGACAGTGCGTGCGAGCGACCCTTCCAGCATGCGATGGTCGCCCTCGTTCAGTGTGCGCGCAGCACAGACAACCTTGGCACCCTCGGCCGCAAACAGTTCGGCGATGGCCTCGCCGATGCCGCGACTCGCGCCGGTGACGATTGCGACTTTCCCGGTAAGCTTGCCCATGGCGGTGTTCCCTCTGGTTTTTTTCCAGACGCATTGTCGGGCGGAGGGCGCAAGGCCGCAACCATTCAACCCGGTTAGCCGACACCGCCGGTGTTCGATCCACGCTTCATGATCGTAGCCAGGCCACACGTGCCTGCGGTGGCACACGGACGTCCGGTACGAGTCGCGGTCTCTTCAGGAGGCGGGTCCGGTCTGTTTGATGTGGCGATCGTGCTGGCCCGGTCGCTGAGCGGGTGCCGCTCGTTTGCCGGTGCTCGACCGCGTGGGATCAGGAATGAAGGCGCCTGATCCGGAGGGCCGCGCCCGTCCTGCCGACCGGATGCTCCGCTCGGCATTTGCCGCGGGAGCCAGGACATCGCTGGCGATTCTGGTTCGTCAATGAATGCACCAACCACACCAACGGCGTGCTCTTGGTGAGGGGTTCGTCAGCGCTAATGACCATTGCCGCGGTGCTCATTGCATTCGCGCATGGGTGACACCCGAGCTGCGCGGCGTACTGCGGGGCCCGCTGTTGGCGAGCGGCTTCGCCACCAGCCTAGCGGCCTGGTTTCTGGAAATTCCCCTCCGCCCGGCCTGCATCGGAGTGGCGTTGGCGGGATGGCTGCTGCATATCGCGCCACGACGGGCCCGGATTTGGCCGCGTGAGGCCGACATCTGCGAAGCCGGCAGCACGAGCGGCATGCTGCGCTGCATCGCCCGGACCTTGCTGACTTTTGCCGGCACGATCCGCGCAGCGCACGCCACCACCGACCCGGCGCCGATTCAGACTTGGCACAAATCCAATGGCAGTCACCAGCTTGTGGCGTTCGCGTCGCCGAAATGAAAGCCGGCGTCAGCGTGCCTGCTGGATAGCCGACAGAATCCAGTGTCCGCCGGTGGAGGCGCGCAGGAACGTCCAAAGCTCTGTTGCGGTGACATGCTCCGTGGGGCTGCCATCGACGATACGACCGGTGGCATCGTAAGTGACGTCCACCATGGAGAATCGCATCGCAACCGTCGCGTAATCGCGCCTGCCCTCCGACCAGGCCTGCGCCAGGTCGCCCTGCAGCAAGCGGACGTCGCGCACTTCGTTGCGCGTCCCGCGGCTAGCCTGATCCGCCAGTTGCTGGGCGAAGTAGCTGACCATTTCCGGCGTAGTCAGCGCGCGCAGCGTGTTCAGATCGTGCGCACTCCAGGCAGCTTGGACGGCGTAGAGGTTGCTCTCGAATGCCTCGTAATCACCTGGCCGGACCGCGAGGGACGTTGGCGGGCCGCCCGCGGCGCTCATCGGTATCGGACCAGAGCCAAGGCCGCGGCTGAACATGGCGGGACCGCCAGCGAACACCGCGCCGCCGCCACGGAACATGCGGAGCAGGAAGCGCACGACCCAGACGAGCAACAGGATTTGCAGCAGCAGACCGAAGAAGCCGCCAAAGCCCAATCCGCCACCCCAGAAACCGTGACCGAATAACAGGCCACCGATGCCCGCACCCAGCAACCCGCCCAGCAGGCCCGACATGAAGGGAGAATGGCGGCCGTATCCCATGCCATAGCCGTAGGATGGAGTGCTGGAGGTCAGGCTGCGCTGGAATGGCTGCGCGGAATAGGGTGCGGTGCCCGTCGCCGGGGGGGCTGACCAGGTCATGCTGCCGCGGCTTCCGAAGGAGCTGCCCATGCCCGCCCGTGCCTCGGCCAGGCCAGGCGCCAGCAGCAGTGCCAGGGCAACTACCGCGGCAAGCAAACGGACACGGCGATCCCCGGCGGTTTGTTTCTCTGTGAGCATCGCCCCAATATGGGAGACCGTCCCGCTGCCGGACAGAGGGCGCGCACCGATTATCGTTGGTCGTGGAACGGGTTGACACGTCTTCACACCGGCCCATGGTGGCGGCCAGAAGAGCGGAGGTCGCGCATGCTGCAACACATTGACAGTCGCGCTGCCTGGACCGGCGCCGAACTGGAGCGTTCGGGCGATTGGATCCGCACTCTGGAGGCGGCGCAATGCCACGAGATCGCTGACGCGGTTGCCTCGATCACCCGCCGCGGGCTGCCGTTGTTCGGTTTCG
>JASHVB010000254.1 GCA_030039695.1 Acetobacteraceae bacterium | reverse complement strand
TTTGTTGGGTTCAGCCGGAGCGGTTCCAGCCCCACCAGGCGCAGATTGCCTCGCCCATGACCAGCCGCTTGTCCGCTTCGCTCAGCCACGGCAACTCCTCGGTGAACATTGTGACGCACTCTTTCCAGGAGCATGGCATCTTGGTGATGTCGGTGCCCCAGAACATCCGCTGCGGACCGAAGGCGTCATAGATCTGCCGCAGATAGGTCTGCATGATCGGGAACGGGTAAGGCTGCGCGGCATAGCCCGGCGCCCCGGTCGCCTTGACCGCGACATTGGCCAACTTCGCCAGCGCCAGAAGCTGCGGCATGTGGGTCATCGCCGCATCGTCCTTCAGCGTGGTCAGGCCACCGCGGCCACCGAGATGGTCAATGGTCAGGCGCAATCCGGGATGCCGCTCGGCAATGCCGGCAATATCGGGCAGCGAATCCGTCGCCAGCATGGCGATCGGCACGCCGGCGTTCGCCGCGGCTCGCCATAGCCACTCGAGCTTTCCGTCGCTCAGCCATCGCCGCGCGGGATCGTGCAGAAACGTATAGCGTAGGCCCAGCATCCCCGGTTGATTCCGCCACGTCGCAATGCGCTCGCAAGACTCGGGGCGATCGAGGGGCAGAGATCCCATGATCGCGAACCGCCCCGGATAGTTACGCACCGCGGCAAATGCCATCTCGGTCGAATTCGGATCCCAGCCGGGCGGATGAATGACTGCGGCATCGACGCCGCCTTCATCCATCAGCGGAATCACCTCCTCCGGCGTGAAATGTGTTACCTGGCGGTGCGACAGGTTGCTCGGCAGGCCCGTGCCCCACAGGTGGATCTGGGCGTCGACGATCTGCATGGCGCGCGTTTCCCCGGGCTTTGCGTGTCGGGCTGGTAACCCGACGGCTCGGGCACGACGCTAGCGGCAACGGGGCGGGCTGTCAGCTTTGTCCCCGCCGTCGCTGGCCGGCCCTTTGCCTCGCTGCTAGCATCGTACCCATGGAGAGGCACGTCGGGCAATTTGCCGGATCCATGCTTGCACTGGCACGCCGCGCCGCGCCGGACTGATATGTATCGCCCGCTCTCCGTCCGCAGCTACCTGCTGGGCCTGATCTTGGTGGTCCTCATCCCGCTGCTTGGCTTCAGCGCCTATTTGGTCATTCGCGCCGCGCAACACGAACAGGACCTGCTGGCTGAAACGGTACGCGGCCGGACCCGCGAGTTCGCCCGCGCGTTCGAACGCGAGCTGGCAACTCTGCGCAGCCATCTCTTCATCATCGCCAACATCGGCACTCTGGAAGGGGAGGGCTTCGCGAGCTTCTATGCCCGCGCCCACAGCGACATGGAGCGGCACGGCATGGCCGTGGTTCTCACGGATCTGCACGGCAACGAGCTGCTGAATACCAGGGCGCCATTCGGTGCAACCCTGCCCCCGCTTGCTGATCCGGGACCGATTCTCCGCGTGGCAGCCACCCACGAACCCGAGGTGTCGGATCTCACCACCAATCCGGTGACTCATCGGCCCGCCGTCTGGCTCAGCGTACCGGTCTTCGAAGGCCGCGATATCGCCTACGTCGCCAGCATGAACGTGTTTCCCGTGCTCACATCTCTGCTCGACCAACTGCAACTGCCGCACGACTGGATCGCCGTCATCCTCGATCAACGGGGCCGCACGGTCGCCCGCAGCCTGGACCCGGAACGCTATGTCGGGCTGCCGGGCAAGCCCGACTTCATCAGGCAGACCAGCGGAGTAAATGCCGGTTGGATGCCCTTCGTCTCGCGTGAGGGCATCCCGGTGAAGCTCGCGTTCGACCGGGTCAAGCCGGTCAACTGGATGATCGTGATCGCCATTCCTCTCAAAACGCTGTATGCGCCGCTTCATCGTTCCTTTATCGATCTGGTTCTGGTCGGCGCCGCGACGCTGCTGGTGGCGCTGTCGCTGGCTCTGCTCATCGGCCGGCGCATTTCGCGGCCGATCTCCGGCCTGGTGAATTATGCCGCGGCGGTCGGCCGCGGCGAGCTTGTTCAGCTGCGACCCACTGGTCTGCGCGAAACCGACGCCGTCGCGCACTCGTTGCACGACGCCGGCGAGGAGCTGCAGCGCAGCGCGGCCGAGCTGCGTGACAGCGAGCACCGCCATCGCACGCTGGCGGCCAACCTCGCGCGCGCCAACCAGGAGCGGCAGCAGCTTTTGCAGCGAACAGTCGAAGCGCAGGAGGCCGAACGAAAGCGCATCGCCCGGGAACTGCACGACAGTCTGGCCCAGTACCTCACTGCGGTCAGGCTCGGTCTCAATGCGATCGACAAGAGCTGCGGCGCAGATGTCGTGGCTGCACCGAAGCTCCAGGAACTGAAGTGCCTGACGACCGAAGTCGGCCATGAGATCAGCCGAATGGCGCGGGAACTGCGCCCGACCGTGCTCGATGACCTCGGCCTGCAAAGCGCGATCACGCAATACGTCGAAGAATGGCGAGAACGTTCCGATATCAAATTCGATTTGCAGATCCACCTGAATGGCCAGCGCCTGCCACAGCCGGTCGAGACGACGCTGTACCGCGCGACGCAGGAAGCGATCATCAACGTCGTGAAGCATGCCGCGGCCACTCAGGCCGGCATCATTCTGGAGGCGAACGACCAGCAGGTGCGGCTGATCATTGAGGACAACGGCCGGGGTTTCTCACTGCCGGATGGCGGTCCAACCGGCGAAGGCGTTCAGCGTTTCGGACTGATCGGTATGCGTGAACGCCTCGCTCTGGTGAACGGGACGCTGGAGATCGAGACCGCTCCGGGTGCTGGGACCACGCTCTTCATAACGGTCCCTCTCTGAATCGCACCGCGCGCTTTTCGCGAAACCAGCGTGGCATTTCGGCAACATGTGTGTGTACGCGTCTTAGGGATTTTCCCTGACAAGCGAAACCCGCTTCTTCCCTCTTTCGCTGGTCGATGGAATTGTCCAATCTGTCAGGCTACTGGTTCAGTCGCGGTCACCACCTGGCGACCGGCAAGGCCCCGGAAAAGGAGGCCGTACCAGACAGGGAGGCTGGTTTGCATCGTGCGAATAACATATGCGGCCGCCTGTTGTGCCGCGCCCGCCGTCGTCACCCCGGACATCCGCGGAGGCTGCGATGACGGCAATCCGCGTTCTGATGGCTGACGACCATCCGATCGTGCTGGCCGGCATGCGAGCGCTGGTCGCAGCAGACTCCGGACTGGAAGTTGTGGGTGAGGCCAGCGATGGCCGCACGGCCTTGCAACTGGCCAAGGAGCTACGCCCCGACGCGGCGGTCCTGGACATCTCGATGCCGGGCATGAGCGGCATCGAGGTCGCCGCTGCGATGCGTACCGAGGCGCCTGAATCCCGCGTTCTCATCCTTACGGTGCACGAGGACCGCGCCTATCTGCGACAATTGCTGGAGGCTGGCGCCGCGGCATACTTGCTCAAGCGGTCTGCGGCGGACGAGCTGGTGCGGGCGATCCATGCGGTCGCGTCCGGCGGGCTGTACTTGGATCCCGCAATCGCCGCCAAGGTCGTTGGCGGCACGCACCACGGCGCGAAGACGCCGATGGCGAGCCCGGCCGAGCTCAGCGAGCGCGAGAACGAGGTGCTGCATCTCGTCGCGGAGGGCCATAGCAGCAAAGAGATCTCGACCCGCCTGGCGATCAGCGTGAAGACGGTGGAGACGTACAAGGCTCGGGCAATGGACAAGCTCGGCTTTAAGACCCGCGTCGACGTTGTCCGCTACGCCGCCAGCCGGGGCTGGCTCCGTCAACACTGATAGCGGCGTCTCCGCTTTCCGGCTGACGACGTAGCCGAGCCGCCCAGCAGATCAACGCGGAGCGCTCAGCGTCGAGCGCGAGGGGTCCAACCGCCGCCGAGTACCTGAAATCAAGAGGAGAGCGGTGCCTTCACCGTCATCCCCGCAAAAGCGGTGACCCGAGTCTCATGGGTCCCTGCTTTGGCAGAGATGATCGGGACCGCAACGCCGATGGCTAATCACCGTGCCGCAGATGCCCCGACCGGCGCGGCCGCGACAGCGGGAACCACCCCTCGCTGTCGGTATATCTCTGACAAATCTCTGCCGTTTATTCCGTCTTTCAGCCCGCCGACAAATCACTGCCCCTAGCGCACGCATAAGTGTGCGTTGTGTCTGGGGAGGGCTGCGTATTCCGTGCATGCGCTGACATCGCATCGGCCCACGCCGTCCGCGCTCTCTCGTTCCATCGCAAGCAGCGAGGACCTCGAGCTACGTGAGTTGCGCTATTTCGCAAGCCTGGCACGCAGCGGCAATTTCGGACGCGCAGCGCGGGAACTAAAGATCAGCCAGCCCACACTCAGTCATCAGATCCGTAAGCTGGAAGATACGCTGGGTGCGCAGCTCCTGGTCCGCCACGCGCGTGGCGTCACTCTGACGTCTGCAGGCAGCTGCCTGCTCGACCGCCTCGACACCATCATGCAGCTGCTCGCGGCGCCGCTGCAGCAGGAAGTCGAAGAAGCTGTCCCGGGCATGGTCTCGTTGGCCATGCCGGCGGAAGTGGCGCCGCTGTTGGTGCCGCCGCTGATCGCGGCGTTCCGCGGTCGCTGGCCACGCGTCGCGCTCGATGTGAAAGAGGCAGCCGGCGGCACGCTGGAAGCGTGGCTTTTCAACGGCCGGGTCGATATCGCGCTGGTCCAGGATCCTCCGGAACTGGACGCGCTGCGTTTCGAGCCGCTGATCAGTGAGAACCTCGGTCTCGTCGCCGCACCGCGTTCGCGCGTGGCCGGCAGCGATGCGCCGGTTCGGCTGCGCGAGCTTGCAGAACAGCAGCTGATCCTGCCCCGCGCGCAGCACTGGATTGCGCGACGCCTGGCCAGTGCGACATTCCAACGCGGCGTGCGCATCGAACCGGCGTTTCAGGTCGACAGCCTTACGCTCATCAAAGAGATGGTCCGCAGCCTACACGGCTGCACCGTGCTGCCCCGTGTGGCCGTTCGCGACGAACTGGCGCGTGGCACCTTGGTATTCCGGCCAATCGAACAACCGACGCTGTGCGCAACGCACGCGATCGCGTTCCGGCAAACGACGACGGAGCCGCAGTTGCGCGGTTTGGTCGACGTGATTCGTGACGTGGTGATGGCACTGGTGAAAGACGGCACGTGGAAGGGTGCGCGCATTGCCAGGCCGGAAACGAACGATTCCATCGCGATATCGGCTTCGGATTTGGCGCCCTGGCGGGTCCCGTTTGCGGACGCAGCGTTCCGCGCACTGCCGCTGGCCGGCGACTGACTACCCGCGCCGATAGCGCGTGACAGTCACTGTGTGCTCTGGCGAGTGACCTCGCCGGAGCAATAAGTGTTGGCAAGTAATTATCCAAGAAATTGTGTTGTAATTTTGCCATATCGACTGTGATTGTACCGACACTGGGCCAATATACGTTGCCGCTCCCAAATGCTGTTCGCATAGTGTCACGCGGGTCCGGGTCACGCCGGGGGATGCGCGCGGTTTCGCACACGACGGAACGAAGCGCTCGCGGTCCGACCAACGTGGGATTCCGCAAGTTTTGTCGGGCGCGCCCGGCACAAAAGAGGAGGAAGTGAATGCGATCGCTCAGACTTCTATTGTCCGCAGGGGCAATGCTGAGCCTAGCGGCAGGGTCGGCTTACGCTGGACGGATCATGGACATGACGGGCAACCCGGCGACGCCGACCGGCACCGGTCTTGTCACGGAGCTGTCTGGTTTCCAGGAGATGGGTAGCCCCTATACGGGTGGCCAGGGATTGGAGACTGAGAGCGCAGTGCCGTTCTCCGTGCCTGCACCCGGCACCGTTAATATGCGCATCAACTCGTTCGTGAACGAGTTTCCGATGGTGACCTGGTTCAGCGGCCAGAACGCCAACGGCACGCCCGCCTCGAACGCCGGCAACAAGATGCAGGGTTACGGCATCTACGGCTGGATCCGTATCGATCTCGGCATCGACGGCCAGACCAAGAACGGCATCAAATATGGCGCCTACACGCAGATCCGTGAGAACAACACCACGGCCATCACCGGCGGCGTGAGCAGTGCGACGTCCGGATTTGCCCAGAGTGCTTCGGGTGACTCGAGCGACAATACGCTCTACGTCCGGCATGCGAGCGTCTATCTCGGCACCGATCAGCTGGGCTTCGTGCGTATCGGCACCGCCCTCTTGGCGCAAACCCTATTCGAGCAGGGCCTGAGCGACAACTTCGACATCGGTGGCTGGATCTCGTTTGCCTCCTCGAATATCCCCAGCAACATGACGCCGGTCTGGCCGTGGGCCGACGAGGGGCCCGCCTACATGTCAGCGGCCATTACCTACGTGAGTCCGGTGATTGACGGCTTCGACGGGGGCATCTCGTTTACCCCGAACAACTCGACACCGTTTGACGGTTCGGGGTGCTCTGAGCCCTACGGTGGCGTCGGCTGCGTCACCCAGTCGTCGTCCCAGGACCCTGGCGACTACGAAACCCGCTACCGCAACATGCTTGGCGTCGCGCTACGCTACCGCAATGTGTTCGGTCCGATCGGCTTCGATATGTCAGGCATTTACACATTCAGCGGCAAGGTCAACAACTCCAACCCGGAACCGGGTGAGAATCAACAATACCACGGCCTCAGCATTGGCGACATCGGCGCCGAGTTCACGATCAATCATGCGTGGAACATCGCCGGCAACGTGATGTGGGGTAACTTCAACGGCGACTGGAGCTTGCAACCGGATGGTGGTTCCTCCGCCACCGCCTGGGTGGTCGGCACGCGGTACACGTTCATGCAGGCTCCTCTGACCATCGGCACCTACTACTTCAACTATAACTACAACGGCCTTGCCATCGCACGTCCGGCTGGCGTCGGCACGCGTACGTCGCGGGGTCTCGACGTAGGTGCGGTGTACGGCCTCGGCCCGGGTGTGGTTCTGATCGCCGAATACGCCTGGGGCGAGAACTCGCAGAACGGCTTCGACTTCCTGACCAACGAAGATGGCCCGAACAGCAACAAGGTCTGGGCGCAGGTCCTCACGGCCGGTATGTCCGTCCGCTTCTGACCGACGGATAACAACAGCGATCGACCGGCTGGGCGGCGGGGTTCTCCCCGCCGCCTTTTTGTTTGCGTGGACCCGTGGCTTCACAATGACAGCCGCCAGCAGCCTGATGCGGCGGCACGGGGAGCAGCGCGGCCGCCTCCATCAGTCCTCATCAGTGGCATAATAGCCACAGTGTCTCAGAAAGTCCTCATTCGGCTCCGTCAGCCGTTGCCCGCCCGCACCGGGCTGCGCCACAGTCCCCTACGAAGTCCGGTCACCCCTGACGCCTTGGTCGTGTGTTCCCCTCAAGGGCGCGTCCGGGGCGCACGGCGACTGGGGCTGACATCCGCCGGGCTCCCGGCGCAATGAGGAGGACAGAATGCGATCGCTCAGACTTCTATTGTCCGCAGGGGCAATGCTGAGCCTGGCGGCAGGGTCGGCTTACGCCGGTCGGATCATGGACATGCAGGGCAACCCTAACACGCCGACCGGCACTGGGCTTGTCACGGAGCTGTCCGGTTTCCAGGAAATGGGTAGCCCGTACCAGGGCGGCCAGGGATTGGAGACTGAGACTGCGGCGCCGTTCTCCATACCCGCACCCGGCACCGTCAACATGCGCATCAACTCGTTCGTGAACGAGTTTCCGATGATGACGTGGTTCAGCGGCCAGAACGCCAACGGCACGCCCGCCTCGAACGCCGGCAACAAGATGCAGGGCTTCGGCATCTACGGCTGGATCCGTATCGATCTCGGCATCGACGGCCAGACCAAGAACGGCATCAAGTATGGCGCCTTCACCGAGATCCGTGAGAACAACACCACGGCCATCACCGGCAGCACGACCAGTGCGACGTCCGGCTTTGCCCAGAGTGCTTCGGGTGACTCCTCCGACAACACGCTCTATGTCCGGCACGCCAGCGTCTATATCGGCGAAGATCAGCTGGGCTTCCTGCGCATCGGCACGGGCATCAAGGCGATGACCCTGTTCGAGACCGGCCTGAGCGACAACTTCGACATCGGTGGCTGGATCTCGTTTGCCTCCTCGAACATCCCCAGCAACGTGACACCGGTCTGGCCGTGGGCTGACGAGGGCCCGGCCTACATGTCGGCGGCCATTACCTACGTGAGTCCGGTGATTGACGGCTTCGACGGGGGCATCTCTTTTACCCCGAACAACTCGACACCGTTTGACGGTTCGGGGTGCTCTGAGCCTTACGGCGGCGTCGGCTGCGCCACCCAATCGTCGTCCCAGGACCCTGGTGACTTCGAAACCCGGTACCGCAACGAGCTTAGCCTCGCGCTACGCTACCGCAATGTGTTCGGTCCGATCGGCTTCGATATGTCCGGCGTTTACACATTCAGCGGCACGGTCAACAACTCTAGCCCAACCGTCACCCAAGACTACAAGGGCCTCAGCATTGGCGACATCGGCGCCGAGTTCACGATCAATCATGCGTGGAACATCGCCGGCAACGTGATGTGGGGTAACTTCAACGGCGACTGGAGCTTGCAACCGGATGGTGGTTCCTCCGCCGTCGCATGGGTGGTCGGCACGCGGTACACGTTCCTGCAGGCTCCTCTGACCATCGGCACCTACTACTTCAACTACAACTACAACGGCCTTGCCATCGCACGTCCGGCTGGCGTCGGCGAGCGTACCTCGCGGGGTCTCGACGTAGGTGCGGTGTACGGCCTCGGCCCGGGTGTGGTTCTGATCGCCGAATACGCCTGGGGCGAGAACTCGCAGAACGGCTTCGACTTCCTGACCAACGAAGATGGCCCGAACAGCAACAAGGTCTGGGCGCAAGTCCTCACGGCCGGTATGTCCGTCCGCTTCTGACCGACGGATAACAACAGCTAGCGACCGACTGGGCGGCGGGGGTCTCCCCGCCGCCTTTTTCTTGGCCTCCGGTTTGCGGCGTGCGGACTACGCGCCCAGCAGCGGGCGTGCCACCCGGGCCAGTTCATCCGTCGTCGTGCGCCAGATTGCCGGCTTGCCCAGTGCGCGGCCAAGCGCGTCGCGCAGCCAGCGGATGCGGTGCGCCTGACCGGCGATCCACGGATGCAGCGTGAGGTTGAACACGCCCCCGCCTTCCTGGTGCAGCACGTCGAACGCCTCGGCGACACTATCGGCCCAGATCTGCGGTGACACACGGCGCAGCCACATGCACTCCAGGTCGTTCCACTCCGGCTGCGGCGGCAGCACCAAAACATGCCTGCCGTCGTAGGGACCCAGCAGAAATGGGCGGTCGTCGTTGGCCCAGTCGGTGGTGTAGTGGAAGCCGGCTTCGGCCAGCACCACCGGTGTCTCAGCCGATTCGTTAAAATCCTGGCCGCACCAGCCGAGCGGCGTCTCGCCGGTAGCGGCGGCCACCGCCTCGCGCGCCTCGGCGACGAAGGAACGCTCGTCGGCTTGGCTCATGCGGCTGGTAATGCGCCGCGTGGCGAAGCTACCGTGCGCCATGAAGCAGGCATCGCGGCGCATCAGCTCGTCGATCAGCTCCGGGTAGCGTTTCGCGGCGGCTGAGCCCAGTGCGACGCTCGGCTTGATGGCAAACCGGTCGAGCACATCGAGGATTCGGAAGATGCCGACGCGTGCACCGTATTCGCGCTGGCTCCAGGTCAGCCAGTCGGGAAAGAAATGGCCGAGCGGCGAGACAATGCGCGGATCGCGGCTGGCATCCTTGGGTGGATCGAGTTCCCAGTGGTCCAGCATCAGCGTCACGGTGAACGCGATGCGCCCACCGTCCGGCCAGGCGAAGCGCGAGGCGTCGGGCAACGCGCGGAATGAGTGATGCACGTGGTCCATGCCTGGTGCACGGCGTTCGTCACTTGGCGGGATCTTCGACGGTACAATCTCAGCCATTGGCCGCCTCCCGGGCAGCGAGATGCGCTTCGATCGCCGGCAGATGATTGGCGTTATACCAGTCGGCGATTTCCGATGCTGTTGTCACCCAGACGCCGGGGTGCGAGAGGATGTATTCCAGCGCGCTGCGGAACACGCGGATGCGATGCGGCTGGCCAACCCAGTAAGGATGCAGCGCAATGCACATCACGCGGCCTTGCTCGGCGCCTTCGTCATAGACTGTATCGAAATAGTCGCAGATCTGCTGCACGAATGCGCCGACTTCCTCGCCCCGGCGGTGCAGAATCACGTCGTTGATGTCGACCGAATACGGCATCGACAGCAGCTTGCCCACCTTCACATTCAGCGGAAACGGCTGGTCGTCGTGATAGAGATCGGCCGTGTAGTCGTAGCCACATTCCGCTGCCAGATCGAAAGTACGCAGCGTGTTGGTGATCGCCGGGCTGAACCATCCGCGTTGCTCGCGGCCGGTGAGCTGCCGGTGGATGGCACGGCTTTCCTGCATCGCTGCGCGTTCTTCGTCCGCGCTGAAGTCCCAGTGGTAGCGCGTGTTATAGATGCCGTGCGACATGTACTCCCAGCCGCGCTTTTCCATTGCCTCGAAGATCGCCGGATAATGCTGCATCACCGTCATATTGAGGCTGACGGTGCAGCGGATCCCGAAATCGTCGGTGACCTGGAACATGCGCCACAGGCCGACCCGGTTGCCATAGTCGCGCGAGGTGTAGCCAAGGATGTCGGGATGCGGCGAGCGTGGCCACGGATCGCGCGTGCGCACGAATTTCGGGAGGTATTCGTAGTGCTCAATGTTTGGGACGACCCAGACAGCGACGCGCGCGCCATTCGGCCAACGCAAGGGCGGACGGTGGAGGATGGGTGAATAGGAGACGAGGTCGGGTTCCATGCGAGGCCTCCCGGGAAGACGGCGCGATACTAATAGACCTAAACCGCGAAGCGGGAGAGGCCAGCGAACCGAGCGGTTGGGCCACGAGGCGGACCAACTGTGCGGGTCCAGCCGCGAGGCTCAAGCGTGCTAATCGTTTCTTTCTTTCATCATTTCGCTCCGCAACTGCTCGCGCTTCACCGGAGAGGTGTGCGACAGTAGCGGCACGCCTCTTGCTCCGACGATGGGCGCTAGGAGCAGAGGGACCCC
>JASHVB010000253.1 GCA_030039695.1 Acetobacteraceae bacterium | reverse complement strand
GGTGAAATTCGCGAACGTCGATGTGCCCATGTAGTGCATGACCGGCGCACCATTGGCAGAGAACCGGCTGGTGCCGTCCGGCATCACGCCGCGGCCCTGCGTCGCACGGATTGCGACGCAGAGGTTGCTCTTGCGCGACAGACAGTACTCGCACTGGCGGCATTCCGGCGTGTACAACGGGATGACGTGATCACCCTTTTTGACGCTGGTCACGCCAGCACCAATATCGACGACGATGCCAGCGCCTTCATGCCCCAGGATGGACGGGAAAATTCCTTCGGGATCGCCGCCCGACAGAGTGAATTCGTCAGTATGGCAGATGCCCGTTGCCTTGACCTCCACCAGCACTTCGCCCGCCCGCGGACCTTCCAGGTCAACCGTTTCCAGGCTCAGTGGCTTGCCGGCCTCGCGGGCCACGGCGGCACGAACTTTCATGGCAACCCCCCTTTGTGTTGCATGCTCTTAGATTTTCTCATCCTCGCGGGCCGGCCAGGCACAATGCCAGCGCTTGATCTGCAGGTTCGGGTGAGCTTCGCTCCATTGCTCCAGACGAGGCTCCGCTGCCAGCGTGCAGCTCCGCAGCGAGCCGCCCCATTCGAACACAATGTGATAGTCGTGACACGACGCCGGTTGGGCTGCAGTGCAGGCCAATACGATCAGATCGACCAACGCCATGGCAATGCCCTGTGGCCGCATTCATGACCGGCGCTCATTTCAGCGATAGGATCCAATCCACGATCTCCTTCAGGTCCGCATCCGAGATGTTCGGGTGGGGTGGCATCGGCACCTGACCCCAGGTGCCGACGTGACCCTTTTTGATCGCGTCCACGAGCGTCTGCTCTGCGTTCGGCTGTCCCGCGTATTTCTTGGCGACATCCTGGAAGGATGGCCCCACCAGCTTATGGTCCACTGCATGGCATGTCGTGCAGTCGTTTTTCTTGAACAACTGCTCTCCGGCTGGAACAGCAGCGCTGCCTGGCTGATTGACGAGAATTAGTGCGAATAACGCGACGGTCGCCGTTGCAAGAGCGCAAATCGTTCCGTGCCACCAAGCGTCTTGCATCTTGCCTCCGTCCCGCGGTTTCGCTGCGCTGCCGGCCTGCGCCGTGGCGCTTCAAATATCCGTGCCTCGGGCCGCCATTGCAAGCGCAACATAGCCCACCGGTGGCCCGCAAAGTTCATGCCATCATCTCGCCTGTTGTTGAACCGGGGAATACGCCGCGCTTATTGCGACAGCACGGAATTTCCCGCAGCGATACCGCTCCAGAGACGTGACAGGAACGGCAAAAAGAGGGACAACCTGTACCTGACCAAAAGTGCCGACGCGATCGGCTGGCGCCCAAAGCGGCGCGGCATAGGTGAGGAGATGGCCAGACATGGTTCCGGACCCTGCGGCCGACCAGACGCACGCGGCGGGACAAATTGGCAAAAGCCACGCCGAATTTGTCCGGCAGGCCTGCACGCGCGTTACCTGTGATCTCGTGCAGGCTGAGACCGAACCTTACATCATCGCCGCCTGGGAACGCTGTCTCACGGATTACAAGCTGGAGCCGGATCGTGATCCCCCGAGCGAGCACGTTGACAGCAGCGTTCTGGAAGAACGCCGGGCTCAACTCGGGCCGCTGGCGCGGATCGTGCGCGCGGAAATGCGCCGCCTGTTCGGGCAGATCGCGCCATCCCACTATCTGCTGCTGCTGACCGACGCCGGTGGCCTGATCCTGGAGCGCATGTGCGAGCCGGGGCATGAGGAGCTGCTGCGGCGCGTCAATCTTGCGCCGGGGTTCATCTGGGATGAGCAACATGAAGGCACCAACGGTCCGGGCACCTGTTTGCATGATCGTCGGCCCCGCCTGGTGCATCGTGCCGAGCATTTCTTTACGCGCAACGTTCGCATGACATGTTCCGCTGCACCGCTGTGGGGACCCAACGGTCAGCTTCTTGGTGTACTGGACGCTTCGCATTTCGATTGTCCCGACAGCCGCCAAAGCCAGGTACCCACGTTGGCGCTGATCAGCACGTCCACCCGCATCGTCGAACAATCTTACTTCATCGGCAGCTTCAAGGATTGCTGGATCGTCCGCGTGTACGACCAGACCGAGCTGGCAGACCAGCTCCATGCCGCGATACTGGCGGTGGACGAACATGGCCAGATTCGCGCGGCGGACAGTACGGCCCCGGCGCGGCTTGGACTTGATGGCTACGACGCGATCGTCGGCCACAGCATCGAAGATGTATTCGGCATTTCGGTCAGCCGCTTCTTCCATGAAGCGCGGACCCGCCCGTATCAGATCTCGCTCGCCACTGACTGCAGCGGCAATCCGCTCTATGTTGGCATCTGGCCGCCGCAGGAAGCGAACCCAGCGCTTGTGCCCGTGAAGATCGAGGCCGAACCGCACTCGGTCCGACGAACCCGTACGCCGGCGCCACATCTGGGCGATCCGGTGATGGCGCATAACCTCTGGTGCGCCGAACGGGTGATGAATCGCGACATCCACATCCTGCTGCAGGGAGAAACCGGCACCGGCAAGGACACGTTCGCGCGGGTGATCCACAATAGCGGCGAACGGCGTGACAAGCCGTTCATGGCGCTGAGCTGCGCAGCGATTCCGGAAACGCTGATCGAAAGCGAGTTGTTCGGCTATGAGGCCGGCGCCTTCACCGGCGCACGTGCCGGCGGCATGCGTGGCAAAGTCGTAGCGGCACAGGGCGGAACCCTGTTTCTTGACGAAATCGGCGACATGCCTCTGAGCTTGCAGGCACGGCTGCTGCGCTTGCTGGAAGAAAAGGAGGTGATGCCTTTGGGCCGCAGCCGTCCCATCACGGTGGACATCCGCGTCATCAGCGCCACCAACCGTGACCTGATGCGGATGGTCATGGAAGGCAGCTTCCGTAAGGATCTTTACTATCGCCTGAGCGGCTTGGTGCTGACCATGCCGCCGCTGCACGAACGCCAGGACCTCGCGAAACTCATCGAGGCCGTGGCCGCCGAGGAAAATTGCGATAGGCCGGTGCAATTTACCCCCGATGCGCTGGCGGCGCTGCGTGATTATCGTTGGCCCGGTAATATCCGCGAATTACGCAACATACTGGCCACCGCGATCGCGCTGGCCGCGGGTCAGCCGATCCATCGGCGCCATCTCGGCCCCGCGTTCGGCGGCATTCTCCCGGCAGAAACGCCGCAGTCCGAAGCGGCGACGCCGCTGGCCGCAGCGGAACGGGAGCGGCTGCTGGTCGAGCTCAAACGCCGCCATTGGAACGCGACCGCCACCGCAGCGGCGCTCGGCATCAGCCGCAACACGCTGTACCGCAAACTCCGCAAACACGGCGTGCGGGTGGCGCCGGACGAGCCGGGTGCGCACTGACGGCACGGAGAAACTGCCTAACCGCCCGGGTAGATCAGATGGTTCCGATCATCCAGCAGCGGCACCCCGTAACTTTCCAATATCCGGGTTATTTCGGGCTGTTGTTTTGCAATGGCCGCATTCAGCGTGCGCCGCCAGGAATCCTCGTCGTGCCGTACTCCCATGACGATGCTGAACGCCATCGGCGGCCCATCGGTCGATTCGTGCAGCAGCGGTACAATCTTGAGCGTTCCGTCCGAACGACTGGCGAAATAGCCTGCAATCGGCCCCCATAGCACGGCGACATCGATCTTGCCGTGTTCCAGATCGTCTGTCATCTCGCGTGCCGGCGCGAAGAAGCGTAGATTCACCGAAAGCTGATAAGAATGAATGTGATCGAGCAAGTCATTGTCGGCCAGGATGTTTGCCGGCGGCGTACCGGCAATAATGCCGATCCGCTTGCCCTTCAGCCGGGGATCCTCAAGGTCGGTGATGCCGTCAAATCCACTGTGCGGGCGGAATATCAAGGCGTATGCTGAGCGATAATACGCATTCGAATTCGCCACTTCATCGTTGCCTTGCGTCATGCCCAACACGACGTCGCAGCGATAGTCGTCGAGGGTGAGGCGCAGAAAGCCAAAGACCTGCGGTTGCCAGGTGAAGCCGACCGACTTCCCCAGATCCTTCGCCAGCACAGCCGCGATGCGGTTCTCGAAGCCTTGACCGGCCTGGTTGGAAAACGGCAGATCGTTCGGATCGGCGCAGACGCGAAACACGTGCGGATCGACCAGTTCGGCGCCGCTGCCGAGACCCGGGGCCTGCGCCGCAGCCGTCCCGGCCAATCCCATCGCCAATCCGAGTACCGCTGGATAACCGGATAGACCGATCCTCACTGTGGAATGCCAAGACACTTATACGATGCCTCGTCGAACCCCTTCGGTCCGGCAACATGTTTTGTCGGGCGGCCCCGCTCGACCGCACCGGTCGAACGGGCGCGAAGATAGCTGTAGATTTCCTGGATGAAGCACATCACATTCTTGTCGCTTGCGAACGACGGCATGACCAGTTCCTGCGCCGTGTTCACTGCCTTGATGCCACCCGCCACGTCGGCGATGAACTGCGAATAGTCAATCCGCTTCAGCGCCTGGGTCAGATCGGGGGCGTAGGACGAACCGGACCCATCCGGTCCATGGCAGCGCAGACAGGTAT
>JASHVB010000252.1 GCA_030039695.1 Acetobacteraceae bacterium | reverse complement strand
GAGGGCGAGGACCTCCTTTTCCGTCAGATCGGAGAAATTGCGCATTGGGATAATGTGGCGACTGTCAGCGGCGGGTCAAGTTGCAATAAAACCTTACATGCGCGGTGGCAAACGTCGAGGTGCGATGCTCAGGGGTTGAGGGAGGTGCGAGTCTGCACGCAGCACCCTCACCCGCCGCCACACGCGGCGACCTCTCTCGTCGCAGGCGGAAGAGGTGTTACGGCAGCGCAGCGTCCACCGCGTCGCCGACCCGCTCCACGATCGCATCGATGTCCGCAGCGGTGGCGATGTACGGCGGCGCTATCACAATATGGTCGCCGTGCCGGCCATCGATCGTGCCGCCCATTGGATAGATCGCCACGCCTCGTTCCAGCGCCCTCCGCTTCACCTGCTCGTTCACCTTCATTCCTGGGTCGAACACCTGCTTCGTCGCGCGGTCGACGACGAACTCCAGCGCCCAGAACAACCCACGCCCGCGAATGTCACCGACATGGCGATGGTTGCCGAACCGCTCGATGAGCGCGGTTTCTAGCCGCGCGCCCATCGCCCGCACATTCTCGAGCAGGTTATCGTCGCGGATGATGCGCTGCACTTCCAGTGCCGCCTCACAGGCCACCGGATGCGCCTGATACGTATGTCCGTGCATGAAACTGCCAGAGCCGGCGTTGATGGCCCCGACGATTTTGCGCCCGATCAGCACGCCGCCAATCGGCTGATAGCCGCCGCCCAAACCCTTTGCCACCACCTGCAGATCTGGCGCGATTCCTTCCTGCTCCCAGGCGTGCATTGAGCCAGTGCGGCCCATGCCGCACATCACTTCGTCCAGAATCAGCAGCGCGCCATGCTGGTCACAAATCTCGCGCACGCGCCTGAAATAGCCGGGCAGAGCGGTAACGCAGCCGGTGGTTGCGCCGACCACCGTCTCGGCCAAGAATGCCGCGACGGTTTCGGGGCCGAGACGCTGGAATTCGGCGTCCAGTTCATTGGCCAGCCGATCTACGTATCGTTCATCGCTCTCGCCCTCGTTCTGGAAGCGATAGGCAAAGCAGGGGGAGACCAGGCTGAACGCGGGCGACAGCATCGGTTCGTAAAGTCCGCGTCGCATCATGTTGCCGCCGGCGGCGAGCGCACCCAGCGTGTTGCCGTGATAGCCTTGCCGGCGGGCGATGAAGTGCACGCGCTGCGGCTGACCGATTTCCACGAAGTACTGCCGCGCCAACTTGAGCGACGCTTCTGTGCCTTCGGAGCCTGAGGAGCAGAAATAGGCGTAGGCGAGGCCGCCTGGCTCGCCGTCGAGGACGATGTGCGCAAGGCTCTCGGCCGGCTGGCTGCTGAACGTGCCGGTGTGAGCATAGGCCATAGTGGCGGCCTGGCGGCCGATGGCCTCGGCAATGCGGCGATTGCCGTGGCCGAGGCAGGCGACCGCGGCGCCGCCAGAGGCGTCGATGATTCGGGTCCCATCGGCGAGGCGGAGGTAAATGCCTTCGCCGTCGACCGCGACGGAAGGCTGGCCACCTGAGCGGTGGAGGACTCGGCTTGCGCTCATTCGGCTGTCTCCGTTCGGGCTGGGACGCGGCATCGTACGGAGCATAGTGCGGCCCCGGCCAAACGTCGCCTGTCCGAGCCGGCGCCTTCTCGCACGCAGTCAGTGAGGCGGCGACGTGTGCAGCGACGCTCCCAGCCGGTCGAGAAGCGATCCGGTGCCCTTCTCGCGCGACCCAGCGTCGTCATAGCCATCCAGGAACGCACCTTGCTCGGTCACAATGAGCCGCGTTTTTGCGCCCTCGGCCAATAATTCGATCGTCGCTAGCGACACCGAAAGCTTGCACTCGTTCATGTACATGTCGTACGCGTAAACCAGACGTGCGTCAGGCGTTACGTCGAAATACATTGCATCGAACAGCGTCACCGTGCCGTTGGCCCAACGCCCCTTCAGGCGTTCGCGCCCGCCGGGACGCACATCCATCGAGCGCTCCAGCATCTCCCAGCCGTCGCCGCCGGCGAACCAGCGCGACTTTGTGGCTTGGTCGGTCAACGCGCGGAATACCGTCGCCGGTGGTGCGTCATACACGCGCTCGATAGTAAAACTGTCATGCACCACAGAGCGTTTGCGCATCCGCGCTACTTCGCGCTCGAACTTGTCCAACGTGGTGCGCCAGCCTTCCGGCGCCCCCTGCACCGCCCAGCGGAACGCGTCATTCGGTAGGTCATAGCCTTGCCGCACGGTCATTCGCGTGCCCGTGCCTTCGTCCTCGAATGTCACCGTCGTGTGTGCGACGAACATCAGCGTATCGCCGTCGGTCACGTCGGTGGAGAATGCCAGCCGATCGGGTGAGGCGACCTCGGTGAACCTCCCCCGGCACCAGTGCGTCTTCCCGTCCGGTGCGCGCATGCAAACGGCAAACACGCCGCCGACGCGGCAATCGATCTCGGCCTCGGGAACCGTGAAGGTCTCCGGGCTGAACCAGCGCTTGATGTGCTCTGCTTTCGTCCATGCCCGGAACACCAGCGCGCGCGGCGCGTCGAAGCGGCGCGAGATGACAAGCGGCGATGCGGTGTCGATGTTAGGCATTGCGCCCTCCTTCCGTTTTCAACTGGTCGAGGTACTGGCCCAGCCGGTCGAGCCGTTGCTCCCATTCCCGGCGGCGGGCGTTGATCCAGTCTTCGACCCGCTGCAACCCTTGTGGGTCGATCCGGCAGGTCCGTACGCGTCCACTCTTCTGCGACCGCACAAGGCCGGAGGCTTCGAGCACCGCGAGGTGCTGCATCACCGCCGGCATCGACATTTCGAACGGCCGCGCGAGGTCGCTCACCGAGGCTGGGCCGTGGGCGAGGTGCGCCAGCATCGCCCGCCGCGTCGGGTCGGCGAGGGCCTGGAAAGCAAGATCAAGCAGGCCGGATTGGTTAAGCATGTCCTTTAGTGTGGCTGTGGCGATAGAAAAGCAATCACTTAACTATTCACAGGCGCGTGAATTCAGAGCAGCAGGCAGAGCGGCGCGCCGTGTGCTAGCGTGTTGGGGGCGACAGGGAGACGGCCATGGCGATCCTGCTCGATCACACCATTGTTCCGGCGCATGACAACGAGGCGTCCGCGCGGTTCTTCGCCCACATCTTCGGGCTGGCATACACCGGTCCGATGTCGCATTTCGCGCCCGTGCGGCTGAACGACACGCTGGTATTGGATTTCGACACGTGGTCCACGTTCGAGCCGCATCATTATGCGTTCAAGGTCAGCGACCCGGAATTCGACGCGATCTTCCGACGGGTCATCGAGGCGGCAATTCCCTATGGCAGCGGGCCGCGCTCGCCGGACGACATGTCAATCAACCATCGACACGGCGGGCGCGGATTTTACTTCAAGGATCCGAACGGGCACCTGCTCGAGGTGCTGACCGGCTAACGTTCCGCGCCATCTCCGTCCCCGCGGCGGCAGAGGGGCTGTTTGCTACTCCGCCGCAACCTTCCTTCCGTCCGGCGAGAGATGCGCGACGCGCGGCGCGACTTCGTCCTTGAACAACTTCAGGGAGCGGTGCCAAGCTTGTGGGTTCTCCAGGTAGTCGAAGCCAAACACCAGCAGACCGCCAAAGCCGCCGGCCTCGTGGTAGATGCGTTCCAGCTTCTCTGCCACTGTCGACGGGGAACCAACCAGCCAGTTCTGCCGTGCGCAGTATTCCGGGGTCACTTCGCTGTCTGCCACGGACGGATCATGCTTGAGGAATTCAAGGAAGCCGAAATTTGCAAGCAGCGGCAGGAAGTATTCGCGCATCATCCGGCCCATCATGCCGTCGACGCACAACTTCCACGCTTCCGCATCGGTGTCTGCGACAAACACTTCGCGCACGAGGCGCCAGTCGCTGCGCTTCGGCGTTCGGCCGGTGCGCGCGGCGCCGATCTCCACCGCTTCCCAGTGGCTTGCCACGTAAGCGGGATTGAGGTTCAGCGACAGCGGCAGGAAACCGCGCTCGCCGGCGAGCTTCAACGTGTCCGACTGCTTGGAAAAGCCTGCGACGCCGATCGGTGGATGTGGTTTCTGCAGCGGTTTGATGTGCGAATGAAGGAAGCCAAACATGGGTTCGGGCTTCGATACGGTCCAGAACTTGCCCTGCTGGGTGAAGGTGGGTTCGTCGCCCCACAAGCGCAGAATCATTTCCAGCGATTCGCGCGTCATGTCGCGGTTAACGCCGGCGTTGCCATCGACGTTGAACATTGCCCAGTCGGTCGGGAGGCCAGACGCGGCGACGCCGAAGTTCAGCCGGCCGTCCGAAATGTGGTCCAGCATCGCGACGCGCGCAGCGAGTTCGGCGGGGTGGTGATACGGCAGCAGGAATCCGCCCGGGCCGATGCGCAAGCGTTTCGTCTGGAGCAGCGCCTGTGCGATCAGCAGATCGGGCGACGGGTGCGGCTCCCACGGAGCGGTGTAGTGCTCGCCAATCCAGGCCTCGTCGTAGCCCAGCTCGTCAAGCCAGCGCAGCGTCTGCAGGTCCCAGTCATGGCCTTCCTTCAGGCCTCTCTCCGGCGGATGCGAGGGCATCGCGAAATAGCCGAGCAGCATGGCCGATCCTCCTGCGTTTCGTTTGCCCGCGGTGGGGCGTGTGGGAGGCTACACCCAGGCGCGGTGCGGTTGCCATGCCGCGGTGTGGACCACATGGTGGCGGCATGAATGATAACATCATGCGACAAATCGACGTGTGGCTGCAACGCTGCCCGGACCCGGCGAATGATCCGCTATCAGCGATGGCTGAGGCGGAACTGTTGAAGCCTTTATCCGATTATGTGTCCATCGCGAGGGCGAAGGCAGCGCTGGTGGAGCACACCGGATTGCTCGGCATCGCCAGCATCTGGGGCGGACGGCAACTGGTCAGCCGGTTTTTCATCGATGGCTTCGGCAATGACGCGCAGCGCGTCGCATGGCGAGGGCGCGCGCTTTCGGTAGCAATTTCCGAACCGAAGGTCGGCGCGCATCCAAAACATCTGGCGACACGGGCAGAGGCGGCTGGCGGAGGATTCCGTATCACAGGCGAGAAGGCGTGGGTCAGCAATGCACCTTTGGCCGAGGCAATCATCGTGCTCGCGATCACATCAGTGGACCGCGCGCGAAAACGCTATAGCGCGTTTATCGTACCGCGAGACACGCCGGGCACAACGTTGACGGACATGCCGGCATTTCATGCGCTGCGCCCATCCCGCCATTGCGGGCTTCGGTTGGATGGCGCGTGGGTGCCGGCCTCAGCGATCCTCGGCGAGGCAGGTAGCGCGTACGAGCTGATGGCTCTGCCGTTTCGTGATGTCGAGGATGCCGTTGGCATCTTCGGTCTGCTCGGGGCATTCCGCTTTCTCCTCAGATGGATCGGCATTGAGTCGGACGCGGCAGCGTTGTCAGCGGGCGGATTGATCGGATTGCTCTCAGTGTTTGATGACGCGGCCGGAGCCGTCGTCAAAGCATTGGACACTGACTGTTTGAAGGCAAAGTCCGCCACGCTTGTGGGTTTGCGCTCTCTGGCGGCCGAATGGGTGGCGCGCGTACGGGCACACCGGACAGAGTTCGGGCCGCATGATAATGCCGTGATTGAAGGGATGCTCGTCGATTTGGACGCGACGCTGTCGATTGCGCGTGGGCCAAGAATGGCGCGGCAGAGAAATCTCGCACGCGAAGCGGGACAACTCGAGACGCGTCACGGTCGCGAGTGAGGGGCGAGCGTGCGTGGCGCTACGCCCTCAGCCTCGCTGCCTCGCACCTCGATCTCTCCCGGTCCGCGGGCGAGGTCTCAGAGCAACGTCGCTTTGACCTGCATGGCAATCGTGCCGTCATGCGTAACCGCCCAGAGCTCCGCTGCATCTTCTCCAATCGGCCGACCCACCAACGTGAACGGCGCTGTATCGAACAGTGGTGCGCGGGCTCGCATATCAAATCGTACAATGGTCTGGCGCGCAGAATCTCGCAGCAGATCCAGCAGGCATTGCTGTGAGAACGGCCCGTGCACGACGAGCCCCGGATATCCCTCCACCTCCGTCGCATACGGTCGGTCGTAATGAATGCGATGTGGATTGAACGTCAGCGCCGAATACCGGAACAGGGTTACTGAGTCAGGTGCCCACACGCGCCGCCATGGCAGATCGGCCGGCGGCATGTCGCGGCGTGGAATGCCGGATTGCGTCCCCGCCTCCACAGCTTCTCGAAACACCCCGTGCTGAGCGTCGGTCAACGCAAGGCCGCGTGGCGTGTAGATCCGCCGTGTCTGCGTCACCAGGATCAGTGTGCCGGTGCTGCCCTGACGAACCTGCACGTCGGAGAATTCGGTTTCCCGCCGCAATGTATCGCCGACCAGAATCGGCGCATGGAACGTCAACGTCGCGCCGGCATACATTCTGCGAGGCAGAGGCATTTGCGGCAGCACGCCGCGTCCGGTCGGCAGGCCATCCCGGGCGAGTTCGTGCCGCTTCGGGGTGTCGGGGAAATACGCGAGATGCCAGCCGGGCGGAAGCGGCTCACCGATGCGTGGCGGTGGTTCGTCGCGGTCGAACGTGGCAGCCATGCCGCGCAGCGGGGCTTCCGTCGCCACGTCTTGGTCGACCATGGTGCGGCCGAGCTGTGCGCGTAGCGGTTCGATGTCGATGTCAGGCATGCTCCGTCCCTGTTCGCCAACGAGGTGAGACCGCAGATGGCCTGCACGCTCCCGGGACCGGCGCCCCAGGACCGTTGCCCGGCCATGCTGCGGTGGCGGCGTTACGCTGCCGGTTCCATCACGTGGATTTCGCGGTTCGCCAGCAGATCGCGTGTCTTCGCGGCGTAGGCGGCCATGTGCGGTGACGCGGCATGCGCCTTCAGGTGATCCGGGCTTTGCCACTTCTCCACTACGACGAATGTGTCGGGCCCGAACTTTGCGCCGGGGAAATCGGCATCGATCACCGGGCCGTATTCGATGCAGCCGGCCTCGGCATGCACCGCGGGCATGTTGGCGCGGAACGCCTCCAACACCTGGTCGCGCATGCCAGGCTTTGTGGTGATGATGGCCAGCACGTGGATCATGGTCGCCTCCTCTTGTTCGATCGGGACAGATGTCTGCAAGCTTGCCTGCGCCGCGGCGATGCGGCAACCGGGAAGGGACGAAGCCGTGAGCTATCAGACACCGTATGCCGGCCTTAAGGTGGTCGATCTCAGCCAGGGCGTTGCCGGACCCTACTGCGCGATGCTGCTGGCGCAGTACGGCGCGAATGTCATCAAAGTGGAGCCGACGGACAGCGGCGACTGGGCGCGCTCCTTGGGCGCGCGCTATGGCGACAACACGGCGTATTCCATTCCGTCCAACCTCGGCAAACGCTCAATCGCACTGGATCTGAAGCAGGCTGCCGGCTGTGCGGTGCTCTGGCGGCTGATCGAAGGGGCGGACATTTTCCTGCAGGGCTTCAGGCCTGGCGTGATCGAGCGCCTCGGCTTCGGATATGCCGACGTATCAGCGCGCGAGCCACGCATCTTGTACGTATCGGTGTCGGGCTTCGGCCAGACCGGACCGCTATCACGACGGCCGGCGATGGATCCAGTTTTGCAGGCGTATACCGGCCTGATGGCAGAGAACAAAGGCGAGGACGGCATTCCGCACCGCATTCCGATCATCTCGATCGACATGAGCACCGCACTCTACACCTTCACCGCCGTTGCCGCGGCGCTGCATGCCCGGCGAGAGGAAGCACATGGTCGGCACATTGAATCGAGTCTGATGCAAGGCGCCGCGTCGTTGCAGGTGGTACGCCTGATGTCCTCCTATCTGGAAGGAGGCAACAGCACACCGGTCGTGCCGCCGAACGGCGTGCACAAGACGGCAGACGGCTGGCTGTCGGTCACTGTGGTGCGGCCATTCGAATGGCAGGGCTATTGCCGTGCATTGGATCTTCCCATGTTCGAGACCGACCCGCTGCTGCAGACAATCGAAGGGCGAAAAGAGCGTGCGGTGGAGATCAGCGCGGTAATCCAGCCGTTGTTGGCATCACTGCCGACAGCGGAGCTGTCGCAACGGCTAGCAGGGCAACGGGTGATGCATGAGCAACTGAACACCTACACGGAATTCCTCCGCCAGAAGCATGTTGAGGAGAGCGGCGCGGTGGCCTGGCTACAGCATCCGCATGTGCCGCAGGCAATGCCGCTCCCGAATCTGGTGGGATTGCCGTCGTTTGCGGACGGCGATGCGCGCAGCGTCGCTCCGGCGCTCGGGCAGCACACCGACGCGATCCTGGCAGAGCACGGCTATTCTTTGGGGGAGATTGCCACTTTGCGGGCAGGGAGGGTGATCGGCGGATCGTAACACCTCTCCCGCGTTGCGGGAGCACTCGCGGACCCTGGCGATGTCCGTGACGGACGTAAGGCACGATCTGTCAGGGCATTACGTCCCTCGTCCGTCTCGCTTTGCTCGCTAAGCGCTCCTGTCTCCTGGGAGAGCTCGGTCAGAACATTGGCCCGCGGTTCGCTGCGCCGCCATCGATGGTGATGATGGTTCCGCTGGTATAGGCCGACTTATCAGATGCGAGGAACGCAACCATCCATCCGATCTCGTCGGGCGTGCCAGCGCGGCCAAAAGGTAGCGGCGTCATCAGTTCCTCCCAGCGGTTCTCATCGCCCAGCCGGTCCAGCGCACGTTTCTTCATGACTGTTACCAACCGGTCGGTCGCAATTGCGCCTGGGTTGATGCCGACGACGCGCAAGTTGTCGACAGATGCCGCGCCACCGATTGTCTTGGTGAACGCCATCAGCCCCGCATTGCCGGTAGACCCTGCGACGTACCCGGCATCCATGCGCTCGCCAGCCATGCCCAGGATGTTGATAATCACGCCGCGACGGCGCTGCCTCATCTCGGCATAGAAGCGGCGGCACATGTTGATGTAGCCGTACACTTTTAGATCCCACGCGGTGCGCCAGCGATCCTCAGTGACGTCCCACAGATTGCCGGCGGGGATCGCACCCGCGTTGTTGACCAGGATGTCGATGTCAGGATGCTCCGCTGCCAGCCGGTCGACATTCCGACTCTCGGAGATATCGTAGGCATGCACCTCGACCCGCACGTTGTGACGCGCGGAAATGGCGCCACGTGCCGCATCCAGATCGGCCTGGGTGCGAGACACCAGGATGACGTTAACGCCTTCCTCGGCCAAGACTTCCGCCGCGGCACGGCCGATACCTTTCGATGCGCCGGTGATCAATGCGGTCTTGTCTTGCAGATGCAGGTCCATTGTTTCACTCCCAGCCGGGCGGCGGCACGAAACTCTGCCACGCGGACTCCAGCAGCTTCGCGAATTGGATCGTGGTGCGGTCGGCGCATTGCGCGCCGACGATCTGCACACCGATCGGCAATCCGTTCGGTGACAACCCGAGTGGCGCCGCCGTTGCAGGCAACAGGTAGAAGCACGAGATACCGGCCCAGAACATCGAATCTGTTGCGCGCACCCGATGCCCGTTGACGGTGATGTAGCGTTCCCACCGTTCGCCGGCGTGGTCGTGCGGCTGCGCCGGGCTGGCAGCGACTGGGCAGAGGAACACATCGTAGCTTCGGAAGAATGCAGCCCAGGCGCGGCGCATTCGGTGGCGGATCTCGTTACGGAGCAGGAAGTCGCGGTGCGTCATGCTGTTGCCTCGCGCCATCAGCGCATAATAGCTGGTGTCATCGGGCGGCAAACGCTCAGCCTCGGCGCGCCAGTGCGGCATCGCCGCGGCGTCAAAGCGAGCACTGGTGGTGGCGCGCAGCAGCTCGATATATAATTGATGGCCACGCTCGACATCGAAATCCGGCCGCGCCGTCATGCTGACCCTGGCCCCCTCGCGGCGCAGGAACTCGGCGAGCTCGGTCAGTCTGTTGACAATCGATGCATCGACTTCCGATAGCTTGTGCTCGGTCATGACGGCGACGCGAATGTCCTTCAACGTGGTCGCGCGTGGCGGTGGCAGATCCAGCTTCCATCCGGCATCGATATCCTCCGCACCGGCCATGGCGTCGAGCGCGACCAGCAGGTCGTCGGCAGAGCGGGCGAGGGGACCGATCACCGAAATATCTGCCTGCGCCACATTGTTGTTCAGCGCCTGGCCTAGCGGCGGACAAATGCCCCAGGTAGGCTTGTGGCCGTACACGCCACAGAAGTGTGCGGGATTCCGTATCGACGAACCGATATCGCTGCCGGCCTCGATGCCGGTAAGCCCGGCGGCGAGAGCCGCGGCGGAACCACCGGACGAACCGCCGGGCGATAACGCAATATTCCACGGGTTGTTGGTGGTTCCGTAGATGTCGTTGTAACTCTGCCAGTCGGCGAGCATCAGCGGTACATTGGTCTTGCCAAACAACACGACGCCAGCGTTCAGCATACGATCGACCGCGAGGGCATTGCGCGTGGCCTTCGAGTCCCGGAAGGCTCGTGCACCCCAGGTGGTGGGCAGGCCCTCGAGGTCGAAGCTCTCCTTGATGGTCATCGGTACGCCGAACAACGGCGCGCTGCGGTCGGACTGGTTGTCGAGTTGGCGCGCACGGGCTCGCGCACGGTCGAAGTCGCGTACGACGACGGCGTTGATGCGCGGATCGAGACGTTCGATCCTTGCGATGTAATGGTCGAGCAGTTCCAGGCAGCCGATGTCGCGCGCACGGATCCGGGTGGCGAGCTCACTTGCGGGCAGAAAGGCGGGATCGGCGGGCATTCGATTATTCCCGGGCATCGGCGGATGGGGGGTGGCCACCGGGCGCGCAGGCAGGAACCCATGCCGGCACGCGCCAGTTAGCCCCAAAATACGTCGGCGTTTCTGTCAGCTTCCTGTGTGCCATGTTAGTCTGTTGCGATTGTTTGCCTATTTGCACATTGTCATAGTCCCGCGTCAACGGAACCACCTCCGCAGGCGTCGCAACATAGGTGGTCGGAGCGGACGCGGCAGATCATGGCCGCGCCGCATCCGAATCCTCTTCGCGTCGTCCCGTACGACGAAACACCAGCGGTCGGCCTACGCAATCGACGAATTAAATGCACCGCCATCCAGTAACAGGTTATGGCCAACGATAAAGCCGATCTTGGCCGAACACAGGAACGCACACGCATCGCCGAATTCCGCTGGGTCGCCGGCGCGGCCTGCCGGATTACCCTTCATTCGCTCGGACACGATCTCGTCGATCGGCCGATTGCTGGCCCGTGCCGCCTCGGTGAATCCGCTGCGCAGCCGATCTGTCAGGAACGGGCCAGGCAGGATGTTGTTGATGGTCACGTTATGTCGCGCCACCTGACGCGCCAGACCGGCGACGAACCCGGTGAATCCGGCGCGGGCGCCGTTGCTCATCCCGAGCTCGGGTATCGGCGACTTCACCGAGGCCGACGTGATGTTGACGATGCGGCCGAACTTGCGATCGATCATGCCGTCGATTACCGCCTTGATAAGGAAGATCGGCGTCAGCATGTTGGCATCGACCGCCTTGATCCATGTGGCCCGGTCCCATTCGCGGAAATCACCGCGCGGCGGTCCGCCAGCGTTGTTAACCAGGATATCGGGATTCGGGCACGCCGCCAGCGCCGCTTCGCGCCCGGCGTCTGTGGTGATATCGCCGGCCACCGGCGTGACTTTTGCTCCAGTTTCCTTACGGATTTCGTCGGCGGTGCGTTCCAGGTCGGATGCGGTGCGAGCCGTGATAACGAGCTCGACGCCCTCACGCGCGAGCGACATGGCACAGGCTCGGCCAAGCCCCTTGCTGGCGGCGCAGATGATGGCCCGCTTACCTTCAAGTCCAAGATCCATGTGAGATCCTCCGTTCCTTTGCCTATAAAGTGATCCGTTGCAGAATCGTGCGCGACTCAGCCGGTATCGGTACCGGCCGCTGCGAACCACGCTGGACGAACACATGCACGAAATGTCCCTCGGCCGCCGCGACATCTTCGTCGTTGCGGAAGACCGCAAGTTCATACCGAACCGATGTGCGGCCAATATGCGCGACGCGCACGCCAACGGTGACCCGATCCGGAAAGGCCAGCGAGCTGTGGTACCGGCACGCGACGTCCGCCACCACGCAATGCGTGGGGCCATCGAGCAGGCCGACCACATGCTCCGTCATTTCGAAGTAGGTGACCGCGGTGTCGAAGTAGGAGAAGTAGTTCACGTTGTTGACGTGCTGGAACACATCGTTGTCCATCCAGCGCGTGGTGATCGCGTGAAACCATCGATACTCGGCGCGCCGGCCGGGTGGTTGGCGGCTGGTCATGGTGCTCCGGAGGTTGCTGCGTCGGCGCGCCACGTAACCGGGTTTGGCGAGGACTGTCCATCGGTCGCGTGTGGCTGGACAAGCCGCCGCATTCCGCCTTGAATCCGCACCCGGATACCACACCGCACAGAAAGGCGGTCGCGTCATGCAAAATGATGAGTCTCGTGGCAGCCGGTCCGGCGCGCGCGGGTCGCAGCAAGCCGACCGGCAGGCGACGCCGCGCGGCGAAGGCCGCGAAGGCTACACCAAGACCACGCGCGGCATCCGCATTTCTGTCCGATCCTACTACCTTGAGGACCAGTCCAATCCGGATGACCATCACTACGTCTGGGCCTACCGGGTGAAGATTGAGAACGCTAGCCGTGAGAGCGTGCAGCTGCTGCGGCGCACCTGGCAGATCACGGATGCCCACGGCCGTACCCAGCACGTGCACGGGGCTGGCGTGGTGGGCGAGCAGCCACTGCTTGAGCCGGGCGAGTGCTTCGAATACACGTCAGGCACGCCGCTCGACACACCGTCAGGGTTCATGGTTGGGGCGTACCACATGGTCATTCCAAGCTCTGGCGAGAACTTCGACGTGGCCATTCCCGCATTCAGTCTGGACAGTCCGCACCAGGGGGGTAGGGTCCACTAGCGCTCCACCGGTTGCCAGCCGGCGGACAGGCGCCATATCGGGGTCGCGGGCACCCGACAGCCCCGCCCGCAAAACAGAGCACTGGAGGAGCCAGGCGGTGAACATCGTTACGCCGAAGCCGAAGCGTGTCGTGGCGGAAACCGCCTCCGCGACGGAGCGCCCGACGCGCGAGGAAGCCGAAGAAGCGGTCCGCATCCTGCTGCGGTGGGCTGGCGACGATCCGACACGCGAGGGGCTGCTCGGCACGCCGGACCGCGTCGTGCGGTCGTTCGAGGAGTTCTTTGCCGGGTACGCAATGGATCCGCTCGCTCTGCTGCAGCGTACCTTCGAGGAGACCGACGGCTACGACGAGATCGTACTGCTGCGCGATATCCGGTTGGAAAGCTACTGTGAGCACCACATGGTGCCGATCATCGGGCGCGCACATGTCGCCTACCTGCCGCATCGCCGCGTCGTTGGGATCAGCAAGCTGGCGCGGCTGGTGGAGGCCTACGCGAAGCGCTTGCAGATCCAAGAGAAGATGACGGCACAAATCGCCAATACGATCCAGGAGGTGCTGGAGCCTCGGGGCGTCGCCGTGGTGATCGAGGCGGCGCACCAGTGCATGACCACACGTGGTGTGCACAAGCCTGGCGTGACGATGGTCACCAGCCGGATGCTCGGGGCGTTCCGTGATGACCCGACAACACGACGGGAACTGCTGGCCATGATCGGCAACCGCGGCACCGCGATTCTGGGGGATTGACGCCCGCCAGCGGCTTACGCGGCGCGCTTCCTTTCAGCGCGGGGCACATGAGAACGCTTCGTGACTGGACAGGCAGGCGCTGCTGCGCTTCAAAGCAGTTATGAACAGTCTCGCGGTCCCGGTATTGGCTGCGCCGCGGCTGCCCCGGGTCGTAATGCTCGTCGGGACAGTACTGCTGGCGTGCCTGCTGCCGGCGTGGGCTGGCTCGCTCTGTCCGGCCCTGCCTCCGCTTCCCGCGCTCCATTTGCCGCATTTGCGTGCGGCGCTGCAGCACGGGACCGAGGGGGTGATCGTCGCGCTCGGTTCCTCCTCGACCCGCGGGACCATGGCATCCGATCCGGGTCACAGCTATCCGGCCGTGTTGCAGGCAACCCTATCGCGGGCGTTGCCGCATTGGCATATCGCGGTGCTGAACCGTGGAATCGGCGGGCAGGATGCGCCGGAAGAGCTTGCACGCCTGCAGGCTGACGTCATCGCTGTTCGGCCGCAGGTCGTGATCTGGCAGGTCGGCGCCAATGGCGCCCTGCACAATGCGAACCCCGCTTTGTTCCGCCGATTGGTGGCCGATGGCGTAGACCGTCTGCACGACGCCGGCATCGACGTGATTCTGATGGACAACCAGCACTCGCCGCGCATCGACGCGGCGCCGGAACATAGGGTCTTGGACCAGGCGCTCGCGCAGGTGGCAGCGGCAACCGGTGCTAGCTTGTTCCCGCGCTCGGAGCTGATGCGTGAGTGGGGCAAGGAAGGCGCGCCACCGCTCGAATTTGTCGCCGCCGATGGGCTGCACCAAAACGACCGCGGTTATGTGTGCGTGGCACGATCGGTTGCCGAGGAGATCGTCTCGGCATTGGCGGACGCAAGGACACAATCCGCCAGCCGTTGAACCGCCTAACCGCTCCAGCCCCGCGGACACGTGGGTCTAGCAGCCTGGGACTGTGCAGCAGCGGGGCGGGCCAGTCGCCTCGCAGTGGCCCGCGTCGCACTGTCGGTGGCGTGGTGCCGTGGAAGCGCGCGACCCCTCGGCGAGCCGAAAATAAGCATTCCCATAACCTCACACGACGATAAGTTCAGCAGGATGTGAAGTCGAAATGTTTTCTTCCAAGCGCTCCAAACCGTCGTTTTCCGGCGTGACCACAACGAGGATTACGGCGTAGAGAGCAACCGAAGCGTCAGTCACCGTCACGGTCCGTGACCTTCGGGTGTCAATACCCAGCGACACGGGAATGCGTTCGATCGGCGCGGTAGCCCGGGCTGGCGATCGATGACGAGCGGCTTGAGTGGCGGTTTGTTCCATGACGTTTCAGGGACCGTCGATGTTCTCGCTGCCGCCAATGAAGCCGGCGCGCCGTCTGGTACATGGTGGCGCAGTAGCATGCGGGCCACGCCGGGGATCGGTCAGTGATCAGTTTGCAAGACGGCCGCCATGCACATCGCCGTGGTCAGGAATGCATTTTGTCCAGTGCCCTGTGTTCGCTGCAGCGGCGCTACCGGAGCTGGATCCCCGGCACGACGCCGCGGCCGCGCGCCTGGTGCCTATGTGACGGCGGGAGATGCGGGCGGTGCCGAAACCGGCGTCGCGCGGAATTCGTGCGCCCGGCATTTCCGATTGCGCTTCGACTTCGCCAGCGGTCCCGATTGTTTTGTGGTATTATAACACCACAAGGTGAAACTCTTGACTGCACGCGGGTTTACCCGCATATCGCGCCGCCAAACCGCACGGACCCTCTCCCATGCTTAAGACCACAGCCTCCCTGAAGCCAGCAGAGGTAAAAAAGGACTGGGTGCTGATCGACGCGGAAGGCGTCGTTCTCGGCCGCCTTGCCGTCATCATCGCCAACCGCCTTCGCGGCAAGCACAAACCGCAGTTCACCCCGCACGTTGATTGCGGCGACAACATTGTCGTGGTGAACGCGGCCAAGGTGCGCATCACCGGCGACAAGGCGGATCAGTCGATGTTCTACTATCACACCGGCTATCCCGGCGGGATCAAAGGCCGGTCCATCCGCCAACGTCTAGAGAGCAAGCACCCGGAGCAGGTGCTGGAAAAAGCGGTGGAACGGATGATTACGCGCGGCCCGTTACAGCGTCGGCAGATGAAGCACCTGTATATCTACGCCGGTACGGAACATCCGCATGACGGTCAGCAGCCAAGGAAGCTGGACGTCGCCGCTCTCAATCCGAAGAACAAGCGAGGCTGATTCGATGTCTGGAACCCAGGGGCGCAGTCTCGCTGATCTGAAGGACATGCTGGCCGCACAGCAGGCGCAGGCGCCCGCGGCGGCACCCGGTGCGCCGGCGTTGGCGGAGCAACCCAAGCGCGAGCCGAAGCGCGATGCTCTGGGACGCTCCTATGCCACCGGGCGGCGCAAGGACGCTGTGGCGCGGGTTTGGATCAAGCCGGGCAAGGGCGAAATCAGCATCAACGGCAAGAAGGCGGCGCAATACTTCGCCCGTCCGGTGCTGCGCATGCTGATCACCCAGCCGTTCCTGGTGGCGGACCGCTACAACCAGTTCGACGTCTATTGCACAGTTGATGGGGGCGGACTGTCCGGCCAGGCTGGCGCTGTGCGGCATGGGATCAGCCGTGCTCTGACCTATTACGAGCCAGACCTGCGCGGCATTCTGAAGGTCGCGGGATTCCTCACCCGCGATTCTCGCGTGGTCGAGCGGAAGAAGTACGGCAAAGTCAAGGCCCGCCGCAGCTTCCAGTTCAGCAAGCGATGAGCGATGCTCACCCGCTCGTCGTAGGAGGGCGGTTGGGGGTGGGTGCCACCTAGGTGGCGCACGCGGCACTCTCCCTCACCTCCCTCCCACGGGGGCGAGAGGAGCGTGTCCGGCGGGGAGAAGAGAGATGTCCAAGCCCAGCGTCTTCATCGACGGTGAATCCGGAACCACCGGCCTGGGAATCCGCGACCGCCTTGCGGCCATGCCCGACGTCGTCGTGAAGAGCCTGCCGCCTGCGTCCCGCCGCGATCTTGCGGCGCGCAAGGACATAATGGCGCAGGTAGACCTTGTCGTGCTGTGCCTGCCCGACGACGCAGCCACCGAATCCGCCGATCTTGCCGCAAGCCTGGGCAATGCAGCGCCCAAAGTGCTGGACGCCAGCACCGCGCATCGCGTGAACCCTGACTGGGTCTATGGCTTCCCCGAGATGCTTCCTGGCCAGGCCGGGCGCATCGCTGCGGCGCACAAGGTCGCCAACCCCGGTTGCTACCCAACCGGTGCCATCGGCCTGATCCGGCCACTCGTCGATGTCGGACTGATGCCGCCTGACTATCCGCTCACAGTCAATGCAGTCAGCGGCTATTCCGGTGGCGGCAAGGCGATGATCCAGGCGCACGAGATGCAAGGCGGGCCAGCGTTCGAACTCTACGCGCTGGGGCTGGAACACAAGCACCTTCCGGAGATGCAGCTCTATGCTGGCCTGACCCGGCGGCCAATTTTTGTCCCCTCGGTCGCGCATTGCCGGCAAGGCATGCTGGTGTCGGTGCCGCTGCACCTGGACACACTGCCTGGCAAGCCGACCGGCGCAGATCTGCGCGCGGCACTGGAGGCGCATTACGCCGGCTGCGAACTTGTTGGCGTCGCCACGCCGCCGCCCGACGGCAAGCTGGAGGCGGAGGCGCTGAACGACACCGACCGCCTGGAACTCCATGTCCACGTCAACGAAATGCACCGGCAGGCCGTGCTGGTTGCACGGCTGGACAATCTGGGAAAGGGCGCTTCGGGCGCCGCGGTGCAGAACATCGGCCTGATGCTGGGCCTGCGCGCGGGCGCCGGCGCGCGAGAGATGGCGGATGCCTGATCCGAGGTTCGGCGCTGCTCTGCCCGACGCGGACTTCGGTCCCGTGTTCTCACTGGACGGCGTCGTTCCGGACATCCATTCGGACGCGTTCATCGCCCGCACGGCGGCAGTGATCGGCAATGTGACGGTCGGGCCGGAGACTGGCATCTGGTTCCACTGTCTGGTCCGCGGCGATCTTGCTCCGATCCGCATCGGTGCCCGCACCAACATCCAGGACGGAACGATCATCCACGTTGATTTCGATGCGCCTGCCAACATCGGCGACGACGTCACCGTCGGCCATAACGCCGTCATTCACGCCTGTACTATCAAGAACCGCGGCTTCGTTGGCATCTCCGCCACTGTGCTGGACGGCTGCATCATTGAGGAAGGTGGAATGCTCGCCGCCGGCGGGCTGCTGACCCCGGGCAAGGTGATCGGGCCTAATGAGCTGTGGGCCGGTTCCCCGGCGAAGCTGCGGCGGGTGATGGACGCCCAGGAGCAGGCGAAGTTTGCGCGCAATGCATTGGTGTATCGGGAACTGGCACGGCGATTCCGAGCTGGGTTGCAATCCGTAGCCTAGGCTCTTTCGAACATCGCACCATCTCTGCGAGCCCGGAAATCCGGAAGGAGATGCGCCATGCGTGCCCGTCTCATTGCTGTAGCCGGCGCCTTGCTCCTATCCGGCTGCGCGGCGATCCGATCGCGGCGCTGCGGGCAATCATTCGCGTTGGATATCTGGCAGTCCAGAGCACGAGCCCGCGCTGGGTTGCCGTATCACCAATGACGGGTCTCCAGCTCGATCAAGTGTGCGATGAGCTTCGCCGCACGCTGGGTGTTGCGCCAAACGCACCGCCGCCGTTGGTCATCGATGCCTGCTGCGGCTGACGCAGGACTTGGACACCGGTAATATGATTCACCCGCGCCGCAGCCTGATCCCGCCGCCGTCGTTCAGCCTAGCGCCAGACCAGACATTCGCGCTGTTGACCAACCTGCCGACGCTGCCGGCCACCCATGCCGCGACCCATCTCGCCCAACTGCAAGTGATGCAGATTCGCTGACCGCTGACTGTCGTTGCTGGCCATGCAGCGGTTGACAGGAAACTCAACTGCTATGGTCGGGCTTGATCCCTCCGTCTAATGAGATCTTGATGCAGGCACGCCTGACGGTTGAACTTCTTGCGCTGTCAGTCCTGCTGTGCGGCAAAGAGGTGGATTGGTCCGGAAGCTGGCGCGTGTCGCGGCAAGCGCGACGGGCTTTCTCGCCTGCACGGCTGCTGTCACCCATTCCGGACGTCGCTGTACAGAAGCGGCGTGCCGCACCCGAGGCGCGTCGCGGGCGCCAGCACCATTACTCAGCGTAGGTGCTTTCGCTATCGGGGTGCACGCCATGTCGAAGGGTCGGATTCGGCCGACCGAACATGATGAACGACAATACGTTTCCACGCTCCGACGAGGCGTCGGTGCGGCAGACCGCCGTCTTGCCGTTCACACCGCTGCGGCATGACGGCGTGGAGCGCTCGCGCCGTTTTCGTTTCCGGGCTTTTCTCGGTTCATGTCAATGAGATAGATGCTGCGCCCGGAATTGCGCCAGCGGCGCTGCATGTTTTCAACGGCGGGGCGCGCAATGCCCAGCACGGCCATAACCGTCCCGGACATTTGTGTCGGATCCAGTTGATCCATCACGGTCTGCACTGTCCGGATCGAACGCATCTCGTCGCCATGCACGCCGCTTGTCAGGGTGAATTGCTTGCCGGATCGTATGCCCTTGGCGACGACGACAGACACAAACCAATGCTTGCCGCCGGGCATCTGCACGCCCTGAAAATAGAGAGAATGCTTTTTGCCGGGTTCGAGGTCTGCGACGCTGAGCTGACTGACAACTTTCTCTGCCTGGATAACCTCGCCTGTGTAAACCGTTCCTGACCCCACGGACGTGGGTCCGTACCTGGTTGTGAAGTCGCCGCGTAAGCTTCACTGGGGACGATGGACAATGCACCAACAGCGGCAATAGAGGAGGTCATGCAGTCGCGGCGGCCAATTTTGCTTGACGGCATTGCAATGGCCTCTCGTACGTCGAATATCATAGCCGGCCTGATCGGTATGTTGGTCATGTCCATCGAGCTTGAGTAGATTAGTAATGTGGTTGAGGGGCGGATTGCAGCACTGGCTCCGATGGAGTTCTCTGTCTGCCGCACAAAGGGCGGCGTGCTCTATTGTACTGAGATCGCGATCGAGCCCTGGCTGTTGCCGCTGCCAACGCCGCGGTCTGTGTCATGCCGAACAGGCGACCTGTCCGGTCCCGGCTTCATTGTCTGGCACGACGAGCTCAGCCATCATCTCGACCTGCATATCAAAGAATGCTGCTATACCGGCCAACTGAAAGAGATCCTGCCACTGGGAGCATGAGTTAAACCGTACAGCCTCGACCAGCGCGGGCGCGATTCGAGGCGGGCTGACGCTCGGCCCTGTGTCAGGATCCCAATCAGTGCCTTGGCTCGCCCGGCCGCGTCGGCGGCCGGTGGCGACGTCGCAGCGACCGCGGCCGCTACGTCAGCTAAGCCGTTCTTTCACGTAATTCCCCGGCGCATCCTCGATCGGCCGCAGCTTGCCGTCGCCTGGCACGCGCGCCGGCACCTGCGCTCTCGCCTGCGCGTTAACCCAGCGGTGCCAATCCGGCCACCACGAGCCAGCTATCTCGGTCGCGCCCTTGAACCAGGCTTCCGGATCAGGGGGCAGTTGCTCATTGATCCAGTGGCTGTACTTACCGCTCTCGGGCGGATTCACCACCCCGGCAATATGCCCCGACGCCGCCAGCACGAAGCGCTTTTTGCCGCCGAGCAACTGCGTGCCACGGTAGGTCGACTTCCACGGTGCGATATGGTCCTCGCGCGTGGACAGAAAATACGCCGGCACCTTCACCTCGCGCAGGTCGATCGGCACGCCCGACAGCTCGATGCCGTCAGGTTGCGCCAGCAGATTCTCCTGGTACATCTTGCGGAGGTAGAAGCTGTGCATGCGGGCAGGCATGCGCGTGGAATCCGCGTTCCAGTACAACAAGTCGAACGGGAACGGATCGTTACCAAGCAGGTAGTTGTTGACCACAAAGGACCAGATCAGGTCGTTGGCGCGGAGCATGTTGAACGTTGTTGCCATCTCGCTACCTTCGAGATAGCCACGTTGGTTCATCTTTTCTTCGAGCGAGCGCAATTGCTCCTCGTCGATGAACACGCCAAGTTCGCCGGCGTCCTGAAAATCCATCATCGTCACGAAAAACGTCGCCGACTTGATGCGGTCGTCGCCCTTCGCCGCCATATACGCCAGTGTTGACGCCAGCAGCGTGCCGCCCAGGCAATAGCCGATCGCGTTGACCTCACGCTCCCCCGTCGCTTGCTCGATCGCATTTAGCGCCGCGAGATAGCCCTCGTGCATGTAATCCTCGAAGCCCTTCTCTGCGAGCTTTTCGTCGGGATTTACCCACGAGATCACGAACACCGTATGCCCCTGGGACACCGCCCACCGCACAAAACTGTTCCGCGGCCGCAGATCCAAAATATAGAATTTGTTAATCCAAGGCGGTCCGATCAGCAGCGGCCGCTTCAGCACCTTGTCTGTCGTCGGCGAATACTGGATCAACTGCATCAAATCGTTTTGGTAGATCACCTTGCCTGGCGACACCCCGATGTTCTCGCCGACGCGGAACGCGTCCATGTCGGTCATCTTGATGTGCAGCTGACCCTTCCCACGCTCCAGGTCCGCAAGCAGGTTGTTCAGGCCCTTCAGCAAGTTCTCGCCGCCCGTCTCGGCGGTCTTACGCAGTACTTCCGGGTTGGTGAGGAGGAAGTTGGAGGGGCTCATTGCATCGCAGAACTGCCGTGAATAGAAATCCACCTTCTGCGCTGTCTTCGGATCCAGCCCGTCCACATGCGTCACCACGTCCTGCACGTAACGCGCCGACAGCAGATAGGACTGCTTGATGAAGTCGAAGACCTCGTTCTCCTTCCAAGCGTCGTCCTTGAACCGGCGGTCCGACGACGGCGCGTCGATCACGGCCTCAGCCGGTATGCCCATCATCCGCCGCGTCGTGTTCTGCCAGAGCGTCATGTAGTCCTGCCAGAAGCCGATCTGCGCCTTCATGATCGCGGCCGGATTGGCCATCAGCTTCGCCGTCATCTCCATGAAAGCGCTGCCGATATTGAGCGGATCGACTTCTTGCGTCTCCTGCCGCTGGCGCTTCAGCCAGTCGGCGACGAGTCGCTGGGAACGCTCGGCGATGTCCGCCATCGAGCGGCCGAGCACCGCCGGATCAGGCAGCTTGAACTGGGGCGCCGGGGGCTCGGTGCCGCCCTTTTCCTTCGTCGTTCCGGTTCGGCTGGCGTCGGACATCCAGACATCCTTTGCGTCGGCATCGCCAACGGCTACAGAAGTGGCAGCAGCGTAGGCGGATACGTCATATGGTGATCGGCGGAAGGGGCACGCAAGCTACTGGTGGGGCCAAGGTGGTTCAAGCGGTTGGCCGCGCCGTGTGCTGCATGGCTGTGCCGCTGATGCTGGCGGGGTGCTCGTCGAGCTCCCAGTCGTCGATAAACCCGGTGAACTGGTGGCACCACCTGGAGGGCGGTGAGATCGCCCAGCAGCGTCCGCCGCCACCCGGCGGCAACCAACCGTATCCGAATCTGGCGACGGTGCCGCCCAGGCCGGCGACACCCGACAAAAAACAGTTGGAGTCGATCACCCAGGGCTTGGTCGCCGACCGTGCGCACGCCGAATACCTGGCCGCCGCGGCGCCGATCGCCGACCCGTCCTCGCCGCAGGCATCGCCCGGGTTGTTCGGGACAGGATCGATGCCCCCGCCGCCACCGCCGGGCGCCCCGACGGCGGCGCCGTTTTCCTTCGTCGTTCCGGTTCGGCTGGCGTCAGACATCCAGACATCCTTTGCGTCGGCATCGCCAACGGCTACAG
>JASHVB010000251.1 GCA_030039695.1 Acetobacteraceae bacterium | reverse complement strand
TGGCCGATCTGTTCTGAGGCTGGCCCGATGTCCGGCAGCGTGTCATCGTCCGACTACGTGGTGCCACACCGCACCATCATCACGCTGTGCGCGATGGTGGCGACGTTGATGCAGGCGCTTGATTCAACGATCGCCAATGTCGCGCTGCCGTACATGCAGGGTAGCCTGTCGGCGAGCTACGACGAGATCACGTGGGTGCTCACGTCGTATATCGTCGCCGCAGCGATCATGACCGCCCCGGTCGGCTGGCTGGCCGCACGCTTCGGATCGCGACGAATCTATCTGGTATCGGTGATCGGCTTCACCGTTGCGTCGATGATGTGCGGCGCGGCGACCTCGTTGAACGAGATGGTGTTGTTCCGCCTGATCCAGGGCATGTTCGGCGCCGCTCTGGTACCGCTGTCGCAAGGCACCATGCTGAACATCTACCCGGCCGAGCAACGCGGCTGGGCGATGTCGATCTGGGGTATGGGCGTGATGCTGGGGCCGATCCTCGGTCCCACGCTGGGCGGTTATCTGACCGAGCTGTACAACTGGCGTTATGTGTTCTTCGTGAACCTGCCATTCGGCGTGCTGTGTACGGTGGGCCTGTGGTTCGCGCTGCCGCGACAGAGGCAGAAACGCGGCCTGCGTTTCGACTTTTTCGGCTTCACAGCGCTGGCGATCGGCATCGCTGGCCTGCAGCTTATGCTCGACCGGGGCGAGACGAAGGACTGGTTCGGCTCGACCGAGGTGATCATCGAGGCGATCGTGGCCGGTGCCGGCTTCTACGCGTTCGTTGTGCATATGGTGACCGCCGAGCGTACCTTCGTGAGCCCTGAACTGTTCAAGGACCGGAATTTGGTCATTGGTTTCCTGGTGATGTTCGTGGTTGGCATGGTGTTGCTGGCGACGACGGCGCTGCTGGCGCCGTGGCTGCAACTGCTCGGCAATTATCCGGTCGATGTTGCCGGTCTGCTACTGGCGCCGCGCGGCATCGGCACCATGATCGCCATGATGCTCTCGGGGCAGCTGATCAATCGAATCGACTCGCGCATAATCATGGCATTCGGCGTGGTGCTGCTGAGCTGGAGCCTGTGGCGCCTGTCGCAATGGACTCCGGCGATCGGCGAATGGACGCTGATCTACAACACGATGGTCCAGGGCGCTGGCGTCGGCTTCATTTTCGTGCCGCTGAATGTGGTGGCCTTCGCCACTCTGGCACCGCAACTAAGGTACGAAGCGACGTCATTCCTGACGCTGGTGCGCAGTATCGGTATGTCGCTCGGCATCTCGATCTTCGAGGCGCTGATTACGCAGAATACGCAGGTTGAGCACTCGGTGCTGTCAGTGTTCGCCTCGCCGCTGAACCGCGTGCTGGGGGCATCGCCGCAATTGGCACACATGCTGGCACCCATGAGCAGACACGGCGCCGCGCTGCTAAATTCGATGATCACCTACCAGTCGCAGGTGATCGCCTACAACAACGACTTCTGGCTGATGGCAATTCTTTCCTCACCAATCTTTCTGATTCTGCTGTTTATGCGGAAGCCGCAGCAGGCCGGCGGCGGCGGACACGCAGTGATGGACTAGAAAATACCGCGTCGTGACCAGGCTTGGCCCAGCCATGACGCGGACCGCCCCGTTGCCACGACTTCTCGTTTCAGCTTGACCCCACGCGCGAACCGGTCTCCCATTCCACCTCAGGAACCCAAGGGAGACACGCCATGCACGACACGGTCATCCGTGGCGGAACCATTGTCGACGGAACAGGAAAGCCGCGGTTTACCGGCGACGTTGCGATCGACGGCGGTCGCATTTCCGAGATCGGCGGCAAGACTGGCCCCGGCAAGCGCGAGATCGACGCAAACGGTTTGCTGGTGACACCTGGCTGGGTCGATGCACACACCCATTACGACGGCCAGGCAACGTGGGATCCGGAACTCGCGCCATCATCATGGCACGGCGTCACCACCATTCTGTTCGGCAATTGCGGCGTCGGATTCGCGCCGGTGCGCAAGGCCGACCATGCATCGCTGATCGGCCTGATGGAGGCTGTCGAGGAAATCCCTGGTATCGCGCTCGCTGACGGGCTGAAGTGGAACTGGGAGACGTTCCCGGAATACCTCGACGCGCTGGAGCAAATGCCGCGCGCGATCGATATCGGCGCGCAGATTCCGCATCATCCACTGCGAGTCTACGTGATGGGCGAGCGCGCGATCAATCGCGAGAAGGCTACGGCAGATGACATCGAGGCGATGCGAAACGCAGTCGCACAAGGTCTGCGCGCGGGCGCGTTCGGCTTCACGACGTCGCGCACGAACTCGCATAAGACACCGAGCGGCGAGATGGTGCCCGGGCGTTATTCGGAAGTGCAGGAGCTGCTTGGTATCGGCAGCGCGTTCAAGGGCCTCGGGTACGGCGCATTCGGCGTGAACAGCGATTTCGATATTGAAGAAACCGAACTGGAATGGATGACGAAGCTTGGCAGGGAGACGGGACGACCCGTTTGGTTCCTGCTAACCGATCGCCCGACTGATCCGGCACGCTGGCGCCGGCTGATCGACGGCGTGCACAAGGCGCGCGCGAGAGGCGCGATGGTAACGGCGCAGGTCGCAGGACGTCCGGTTGGCGTGCTGCTGGGGATCGACACGGCGCTCAACCCGTTCTCGATCCGCCCGAGCTATCAGGCGCTGCTGAAACTGCCGACCGACGAGCGCATCCGCCGCCTGCAGGATCCCGCCATGCGCGCGCAGATTTTGTCGGAAGCGCCGTCGCCTGAACTGATCCATCGGCTATCGCAGTTCCGTCAGCGGATCACCACCAGCTGGCACCGCATGTTCCCGATGGGTGATCCGCCGAACTATGAGCCTCGCGCGGATGAAAGCATCGCGGCGATCGCCTCGCGCACCAACCACACGCCGGATGAGATCGCTTATGACTACCTCGCTGCAGGTGCCGAAAAATTCCTGTTCTTTCCCGTCGTCGGCTACAACGAGGACAATCACGACATCATTCGCACCATGCTCACGGATGATGCGACGATCCTCGGACTGTCGGACGGTGGCGCGCATTGCTCGTCGATCGTCGATGCCAGCGTGCCGAGCTGGATGCTGATCCACTGGGCGCGCGACCGAAGCCGCGGCGAACGTCTGCCGCTGGAGCTGGTGGTAAAGCGGCAGACCAGCGAGACGGCGTCGTTCTTTGGTTTCCACGATCGCGGCGTGCTCGCGGAAGGGAAAAAGGCCGACATCAACGTCATCGATTACGAGGCGCTGCGGCTACACGTGCCGGAAGTGCGCTACGACCTACCGCAGAACGGACGACGATTGGTGCAGCGGGTTGATGGGTATCGCGCGACGTTTGTATCGGGCGTGCCGACATTTGAGAACGGCCAATACACCGGGGCAACGCCAGGCAGGCTGGTGAGGGCGTCATAGTACACCTCTCCCGCGTTTCGCGCGGGAGAGGTCAAGGCGTGATCGCCCAGAGGCTGAGGGCCGTGCGGTCCGCCTCCTTGCCCGGCGCCGCCTGCCGGGTCGATGCGCTTCGCGCCTCGACCCGGCAGGCGGGCGTAGCATTCTTTACAGCTACACGGTCTCCCATGGAAAAGCGCAGGCTGGGCCAGTCATCTTTGTACATTGCGCCGCTCGCATTCGGCGGCAACGTATTCGGCTGGACGGCGAACGAGAAGACTTCCTTCGAACTGCTGGACGCCTTCGTCGCCGCGGGGTTCAACTTCATCGACAGCGCGGACGTTTATTCGCGTTGGCATGCGGCCAATCAGGGCGGCGAATCGGAGACCATCCTCGGCAAATGGCTGAAGTCGCGAGGCAACCGCGACAAAGTCATCATTGCCACCAAGCTCGGCATCGAGATGGGGCCGGGAAAAAAGGGCTTGTCACGCGCTTACATGATGCGGGCGGTGGAAGCCTCGCTGGGACGGCTGCAGACCGACTATATTGACCTTTATCAGTCGCACCGGGATGATCCCGGCACGCCCATTGAGGAAACGCTGTCTGCTTACGGCGAGTTGATCAAGCAGGGCAAAGTGCGGGAGATTGGCGCATCGGCATTCAGCGCGACGCGACTGAGCGCGGCATTGCGCCTGAGCAGCGCAAATGGGCTGCCGCGGTATCAGAGTCTGCAGCCGTTGTACAATCTGGTGGAACGCAAGGCATTCGAGGGCGAGGTCGAAGCGCTTTGCCGGCGGGAAAAGCTTGGCGTCATTCCGTACTATTCGTTGGCCAGCGGGTTCCTGACCGGGAAGTACCGTGCGGCCGCAGACACCGAAGGCCGCGCGCGTGGATCGCGGGTGGCGAAGTATATGAATGATGCCGGGTTCCGCGTGTTGGCGGCGCTTGATGAGGTGGCGAAGCGATGCAATGCAAAGCCGGCGCAGATCGCGCTGGCGTGGATGATTGGACGGCCGGGTGTCACCGCCCCGATCGCGAGCGCGACCAATCTCGATCAGTTACGGGAGATCATGCAAGCGCCCGAGATCAAGCTGGACCGCGACGCGATCGAACAGATCGACCGGGCGAGCGCCTGACATTGAAAGCGGCTTCTGCGGAATGGGCGGATCGAGCTGTACCGCAGCGTGACGGACCCTCCCTGCACGATTGACGCGCCGGATCAGGCAACGGCTTCGGCCTCGATTTCCACCATGAAGCGCGGATCGGCCAGGCCAGAAATGAACAATAGGGTGGAGGCGGGTGCGTGATCAGCGAACACGGCGGCGCGCGCGGCACGGTAGGCGGTCAGCAACGCGCGGTCGGTGAGAAAGGTCGTGATCTTCACCACGTTGTTCACGCTCATATCGTTGGCCTCTAACACTGCGCGCAGATTGGCGAGCGCCTGGGCGATCTGGCCCTCGCCGGTCGTCGGCACGCTGCCGTCTAGCGCCATTCCGACTTGACCGGAGATCAGGAGTTGGCGCTCTGCGCCTCGCACGACGATGCCGTGCGAATAGCCCGTCGGGGCGCGCAAGGTTGGCGGATTGCTCGCGGTGATGACGGCCAAGGCTGGTCTCCCCGTTTTCGGCGAACGACTATAGCAAACCGGCGCGGCGCAGGAACATCGGTGCAGGTGGCACCAAGCCCGCGCCGGTATCGGCGACGAAACGTACGAGCGCCTGCCGCGGGACGATGCGCACGGTTTGATATTCCTTGTTGCCGCGTTCAGCGTGTGCCGCAAGGATCGCGGCCCCGTTGAGATGGCATCGCAGTGCCATGCCGAAGTCAGATACGTGGCTGCCGGGGTGTTCCACGATGCAGAGCGGAACGGGGGTGTCCACGTCGTTGGCGGTGAGTCCCAGTTCCTCGCGCAGCTCGTCCAGCAATTGGCGGTTCACCGCCACGGTGCCATCGGCGTCGACCGCGTGCCCATCGACGCTGCCAGCGGGCGGCAACTGCCACATGCCCGCCTGATAGACAGCACTGCCGTGACGGCGACCGAACACCACCCCGTCGGCGCAATGCACCACGCCACACACCGCGAGCGGCCTGAGCCGCAAGGCGTTGAACAACGCCGGGTGCTCCATCTGTGCAACGACACGGCGGAATTCGGTAAGATGACCGGCGATCAGATCGGGCGCTATCGAGTCGGCGGAGAATATGCGGCCGTTGAACAAAGTCCCGGCACCACCTGCGGCAACCCGCGACGCCGCGGCCTGCCAGAGCCGCTCCACTTCAGCATCAAGTTCCGGCGGCAGCGCAGGCATCGGGCGTATTACGCGGACGTGAATGCCCGCCACCGGATCATGCGTCAGCCACTCCCATGTATCGGGGACGCTTGGCATCGGCCCCCCTTTGTCATGCCCGGCCTGGCGCTGGCCATCCACGCCTATTCGTCGTCCATGCAACAAAAGCCTGGATGGCGAGCACAAGGCTGGTCATGAGACGGGTGTTCGGCACGTGGCGTCTCAGGTTGTGCCACCCTTATAGATAATGCTCCGCCATCGGGGCGAAGCCGTTGAAACCCTGGCTTGCGTATGCCGTCACATACGCACCCGTGGACAGCACCTGCACGCGGTCGCCGCTCGTTAGAGCCAAAGGCAGGCGGTAGTTCGCCTTCTCGTACATAATGTCCGCGCCGTCGCAGGTCGGACCCGCGATTGTGACCGGTCCCATCGCGGCCCCCTCGTGCGGCGTGACGATGCGGTAGCGGATCGCCTCGCCTTCCGTCTCCGCGAAGCCGCCGAACCGGCCGACATCCAGGTACACCCAGCGCACCGGCTCGTTCGGATCGCGCCGGCTGACCAGCACCACTTCGGCACTAACCAGCCCGGCGTCGCCGACGACGAAGCGGCCCGGCTCAATCAGCATCTCCGGCAGTGCGTTGCCGAAATGCGCAATCATCGTCTGCATAATCGCGTCGCCGAACTGGTCGATCTCCGGCACGTCGTCGCGATAACGAGTAGGGAAGCCGCCACCCAGGTTGATCATGCGCAGGTTGATGCCGGCCTCCGTGAGGTCGGTGAACAGCATCGCGACCTTGCCGATGGCGGCTTCGTAGGCGCGGGTGGTGGTCTGCTGGCTGCCGACATGGAACGACAGGCCGTACGGATCCAGTCCCAGCTCGCCGGCGCGCAACATCAGCGTGCGGGCATTCTCCACCGTGGTACCAAACTTGCGCGAAAGCGGCCAGTCGGCGCCCTCATTCTGCACCAGGATGCGGCAATAGACGCGCGAGCCCGGCGCATGCTTTGCCAGCTTCTCCAGTTCCTCGGCTGAGTCGAAGGCGAACAACGACACGCCGCGCCGATAGGCGCGTTGGATCGCGGAGGTCTTCTTGATGGTGTTGCCAAAGCTGATCGCCTCAGGACGCGCGCCAGCATCGAGACAGGCCGAGACTTCCTCCCAGCTCGCGGCGTCGAAACAGGAGGCGAGCCTAACCAAGCGCTGCAAAATCGGCAGCGCCGGGTTCGCCTTCACGGCGTAGTAAATGCGCGCCAGCGGAAGCGCACGCTGCAGAGCGCGGAAGTTCTCTTCCACGCGGTCCACATCGAGCACAAGGCACGGCGTTGCCGGCTGGTGCTCCGCAAGGAAACGGGCGATCTTGGGTGTCATCGCACCGCGCCTCCCCTACCTGAACGCTCACCTGAGCAAGACGATGAGCGGAGTTGACGAAACGGTCGAACGAACCAGCGACCAGAGCGATTGCCAGAACGCTTGACGTCGTTGCGTAACCACTGAGGGCCAGAGGCACGTGCGTTGCTGCGTGGGCGGCCACATAGGCCCCCCCACCCCCAGGCGCAATAGGGAAATTGCCTGTGAAGTCAAAATTCTGCCCGGCGAGACCAAATTGAGGAATGAGTAACAGGAGAGCATCCTTGGAGACGACGCCGGTCCAGCAGAGTGAGACTCCGCCGCCACGTGGTTTCCCGCGGCACAGCCGCGAGATGATGCGCAGCGCTTTCCGCGCCAGCATCGCAGACCGGATGACGCTGTCTGCCGCCGGCTGTGCCTTTTACGCGACGCTCGCCTTGTTCCCGGCGATCAGCACGCTGATCTCCGTCTATGGCCTCGTGTTCAATCGCGCCGCTGTCGCCTCGCAGCTTCAGGCCGTGGAACCGGTGCTGCCACCGCCGGCGTTCTCGCTGATCCAGGCCCGGGTGCAGGAGTTGATCAACCAGCCGAACGGTAGTCTCAGCGCCGGGCTGGTCATCAGCACGCTGATCACGTTCTGGAGCGCCGGTTCCGGCGTCAAGTCGGTGATCTCAGCGCTGAACCTGGCGCTCGGCATCACGGAAATGCGAAGCTTCCTCCGATTCCAACTTACCGGCTTTGCCATGACCTTGAGCGCCATTCTGGTTGCGGTGCTCGCGATCGCCGTGCTGGTGGTGAGCCCAGCTGGCATCGCCTTCGTTGGCCTGTCCGCCTATAGCGCGGGGCTGATCCATGCCGCCGGACTACTGACACTCGTCGGCATGTTCATGCTGTCGCTGCTGATGTTGTACCGCTTCGGTCCGTCGCGTGCCCCGCCGCCGCACCAGCCGATGTTTCCCGGCGCCATCCTGGCCACCGTGCTGTGGCTCTTGGCATCGGGCCTGCTGTCGTTCTACGTGTCGAACATTACCAGCTTCGGCGTGACCTATGGCCCGCTGGGTGCGGTCGTCGGCGTGATGCTGTGGTTCTTCATCTCCGCGTATGCCGTGTTGCTGGGCGCTGAGCTCAACGCACTTCTGGAGGCCCGCGCCTCACGACTGATCAGTGACCGGGGGTGCTGATAACGGCGTCCCCTCCCTTTGCAGGATGGGCCAGTCGTCGTGCCGCGCGCCGCACCTTCACGCGAAACCCTCCCACAAAGGGGAGGCGAAATCAGCAGCGGAACGCCGGCATGCCGTCGGTGAAACCGTTGCCGGCGTTCATGACGGCGACCGCTGGGAATGACGCTCAAGCGGTGAACGCGGGCCTCTGCTGATAAGCGAGCGATGCTGTGCGCCGCTTGCTGTCAGCGCCAAGAAGGCGACCCCGCCTGACGCGGCCAGCCGCCTGGGCCGGATCGCTCGCCCCACGAAGGCCTGGGATTGCCACGACCGAGCATGCCAATCTGCGCCTGGCGTCACGGCGCTGAGCCGGCGGCAATGTGCGACTGCGGCCGCTGACCATCTACCGCCTGTTAGAAACGGAGACGCCGCGGCTGGCCGCCTGAGCAGCGGGTAAGTGGCCGCAACTGAACGTACGGCCGCGTGGCGGCCTTTTCCGTGTCGGCGTGACGCTGTCGGCGCCGGCAACTGCTACCTGATCAGTCCAGTCAAAGGGCTGCTCGGGTCCGCGCCCATCCGCCGCGGCATGCGTCCGGCCAAGAACGCCAGCCGACCAGCCTCCACCGCCAGCTTCATCGCGCGCGCCATCCTGATCGGGTCCTTGGCCTGCGCAATCGCCGAATTCAGCAGCACCGCGTCGCAGCCCAGCTCCATCGCGATCGCCGCGTCAGACGCCGTACCGACGCCGGCATCGACCAGGAACGGTACCTTCACCTGCTCCATCATCATGGTCAGCATCGCCGGGTTCTGCACGCCCAGACCCGAACCGATCGGCGCACCCAACGGCATAATGGCGACGCAGCCCATCTCCTCCAGCCGCTTCGCCGCCAGCGGATCGTCGGCGCAGTAAACCATCACTTCGAAGCCGTCCTTGATCAGCGCCTCGGCCGCCTCGAACGTGCCGCGCATGTCAGGGTAGAGCAGGGGTGGCGGCCCGAGCACTTCCAGCTTTACCAGGTTCCAGCCGCCTGCCTCACGCGCCAACCGCAGCGTGCGCACGGCCTCGTTCGCCGTGTGGCACCCGGCCGTGTTCGGCAGATAGACGATCTTTTTCGGATCGACAAAGTCCTGCAGCATCGGCGCGTTGGGATCTGACAGATTCACGCGCCGCACGGCGACGGTGACGATTTCCGCGCCGCTCGCCTCGATCGCGGCCGCGGTCTCTTCCAGGTCCTTGTACTTGCCGGTCCCGACGATCAGCCGGGAACGGAAGCGGCGACCGGCAACAGTCCAGGTGTCCTCATGCGGGATTGCGCCACCCATGGCTCAACCTCCTCCGATGAAATGCACGATCTCCAGCGCATCGCCGCTGGCCAGCCACGTCGCGGTATATTGCGATCTCGGCACGATCTCCTCGTTGCGCTCGACCGCCACCTTGCGCGTTTCGAGCCCCAGTGTGGCGAGCAATCCTGCGATGCTCACGGGGCCATCCAGGGCGCGGCTTTCGCCGTTTAGCGTGACGGTGACAACGGTCTGCATTCGACGAATATGAGCGCGACCGCGACGGCGGGCAAGAAAGCCGGCGACCGAGCAACCTTACCGTTGGTTCACCGATCGGGTGCACCATTGCGTCATCACAGCGAACACCCGAACCTATGCCGCCCAAAACAAACAGGAGCTGGGTGGGTTCCGGCCAGCGCCGGGATGATGATGGGCGTGGCGAGTGCGTTATTTCGCCGCGCGGCGGTCCCCATCGGCCGGAGCATACGAGCCTGCGCCGATATGAGCGCGCGCTAATCCACGCCGATGACTGCGCCCAGCGTGTCGCCGATCGCCCGGTTCATCACCAGGTCGGCGATCCCGTCCAGACCGGTCGGCTCACGATTGATGATGGCGAGCGCGGCACCGTTGCGTTTGGCCAGCTCCGGGAATCCAGCAGCCGGATACACCACCAGCGAGGAGCCGATGACAATGAACAGATCGCAGGCCAGTGTCTCCTGCTCTGCGCGCTGCATTGCCGGCACCGGCATCGACTGGCCGAAGGAGATCGTCGCGCTCTTCACATAACCGCCGCAGGCACAGCTCGGCACAATGTTGTCGCGCTCAAAATCGACGCGCAGCTCCTCGATCTCATAGCGCTGATCACATTCCAGGCAGGTCGCGTAAGTGGTGTTGCCGTGCAACTCGATCACCTGCTGCGGCGGGATGTTCGACGCCTGATGCAGGCCGTCAATGTTCTGGGTAATCACCGAGGACGCCTTGCCGTCATGGATGAGCTGCGCCACCGCGCGGTGGCCGCGGTTGGGGCATGCGGCCCGCAGGATCGGGTCCATCTCGAAACGCCGCCGCCAGGTCTCGCGACGGGCCGTTTCCGAACGCATGAACTCGGAAAAATCGATCGGCACCTGCTTGGTCCAGATGCCGCCAGGACTGCGGAAATCCGGGATGCCGGATTCCGTGCTGATGCCGGCGCCGGTGAACACCACGACGCGGCGCGCGTTGCCGATCATGCGGGCAAGGGCGACGATCTCTGGGTCATGTGCCATGGAGGCAGGGTCGCAAATCCGCCCGGTCCCGCCAAGCCCTCACCGCGCACCGTCATGTTCGTGTCATTGCGAGGGACGAAGCGAGGAAGCAGTCCCGTTCACCCGGGCGTAACCATGGCCGGCGTTGCTCCGTCGCCGCCTTCCTTACGACGAGAAGGTTCGTCTCCTCTAGGTCGATCCATGGCCGTGTCGAGAGGAACTTGTTCAGAGCTTGCTTAGGTTCCGCCTTCGCCGCGATGACGACGGCACGTGCGTTTCGTTCAAGGCGGGTGGGCTGCTGCGGCCGGTGGCGAACCCGCATTCAAGATGGATGCTACATCATTCCGATGTGATCCGCGAGCTGCGCGGCGGTATAGATCTCGCCAAAGCTATCAGGGATTTCGGGCATCATCTGCGCGTTCCATGCATCCCACTCGGCGATCAGCCGGTCGGTGATGTCGCGGCGGCGGTCCCGCAGGTTAGCGCGCTCGCGCGGATCGGCAACAATATGGAATAAATAGGTGTTATCGCGGATTTTGAGATACTTGAAATCGCCGTCGCGTACGGCCCGCTGGGCGTTGGTCTTGTAACGCCAGAACAGTTTGCGCGGCACGGGAGCGGACTCGCCCGAGAGCGTCGGCAGCAGGCTGATCCCGTCAGGCGGATACGCAGGGTCCGCGGCGGTTCCCGCCGCTTCCAACAGCGTCGGGAACCAATCCATCGTAATCGCCACTTGTGTGGTGACCTGCCCGACGGGAATGCGTGCTGGCCAGCAGATCAGCGTCGGCACGCGCAGGCCGCCCTCCAGTAGTTCAGTCTTGATGCCAGTGAATGGCCAGGTGTCAGAAAAACGCTCGCCGCCGTTGTCGCTGGTGAAGATCACGATCGTATTATCGCTGAGGTCATTTGCGTCCAGTGCTTGCAGCACACGGCCGATCTGCAGATCCATTGCCTCGATCATCCGGTGGTAAATGCGCTGTGTTCCGCCATCGAAATGGCGCAGATTGCTGCCACGCAGGCGGTCGGATTCCGCGCTGTCGCCCGGCGCCTCCCATGGCCAGTGCGGCGCATTGAAATGCAGGCTAAGGAAGAATTGCTGATCACGTTTGGCGAAATGCTCGACCGTGTCGACCGCGCGGTCGCCGAGCAGATCCGTCAGGTAGCCGTTCCCTGTGATGGGCTCATCGCCCTCCCACAGGTCGTGCTGCTGGCGTGCGTTCTGGTGAGAGTAGTAATCGGCAACGCCGCTGCGGATGCCGAAGAAGCTGTCATAGCCGCTTTTCAGCGGGCTGAACTTCGGCAGCATGCCGAGATGCCATTTGCCGACCAGTGCCGTCGCGTAGCCGGCCCCGCGCAGCAGCGACGGCAGCGTCGGATGAGCCGGCGGCAGGCCGACATCGGTCTTGCCGGCCAGCGGTTCCTCCAGTCCGAGGGGCAGGCGGTATTGGTAGCGACCGGTGATCAGTGCCAGACGCGTGGCAGAGCACACGGCGGAATTGGCATAACCCTGAGTCAGCCGCGCACCGCGCGCGGCGATGCGGTCGATATTGGGCGTGTGCAGCTCCGGGCGGCCGTAGCAGCCGACATCGGCGTAGCCGAGATCGTCGGCCATGATGAACACGATGTTCGGC
>JASHVB010000029.1 GCA_030039695.1 Acetobacteraceae bacterium | reverse complement strand
ATCGCCGCTGCGGCGCACTGGATCGAGGCCACCGCCGTCGCGCCGCCCATCGGCGTGGTTGCTGAAAATCGCAGGTCGGGAATGCCGAAATTGGTGACGAGGTCCTCGGCGACGACACCCATCCCGTACGGGATGAGGCCGTCGATGTCCTTCGGCGTGAGTCCGGCATCCTCGATGGCACGCAGCGACGCTTCAAGCTGCAGCGACAGCGCCGTGCGGTCGGTGCCGCGCATATAGGCGGTTTCGCCGACGCCGGTGACGGCGACTTTTTCACGCAAGGACATGCGGGACTCCATTCGGTGGGAGGCCGGCTGAGCGTAGGCGAATGTGGACGTGGTGCGAAGCCGGTGCGCGAGAGCGGGCCGGCAGGGATGACGTATCGGCCGGTCGGGTCTGTGCAGACAGCTCCGACGGATTGGCCAACACGGAGAAACGGCGAGCTATGGGTTCGTCGCCTCGTCGCACGGGTAGCCACGAACGCCAGCAAATTTCATTGCTCTCGGGCACCCGCTTCGGCGCGCCAACCAGGCATGCCCGCCATGGTTCTCCATGCTTCCCAGCGTCGAGACATCAACTGGAACGAATCGCGTGGACGGCACCAGCTGGTGCACGCCTGACTCAGGCGAAATCCTTCGCCAGTTCCGCGCGCACATCCTCCGATATCACCGCCATATGCGCGTACTTCGGATGGGTGAATCCCAGCACCACTTGGGCAGCCGGTTTCGAGAACGCCGCAATCTGCGTCGGCGAAAACGAAAAATGGACGAACTGCACCGACGACGCCTTGCCCTCCTCCGTGGTGCGATCCTGGTCCGTCTCGGCCACCGACCTGATGGTATCGTCGCCAATTCTAACGAATGCGGTCTCCTCAATCCCGCCCATCTCACCCAGGATGCGTCGCCGGCGGATCGGATCATCGACCTCGATCATGAAGGTCGCGACCAGCTCGTTGCCCTTCGGGATCAGCGGATTGTACGCTGCCAGCTCGTCGGGCACCTGCGATTGGCCGCCTTTCTCGATGTGGACCATCTCCTGCACCTGCAGCCACATCGTGTCATAATTTTCGAAATAGAATGTGACGTACGGTCCGACGTCAACGCGACGATGGCGCTTCTTCGCCGCGACGCGCCGGCGGTGTTCCGAACGCTGCTTTGCGTAGGCCTCCATTGGCAGAATGTCGGCCTCGATCAGTTCATGCTTCGCCATGGATCACTCCTTCACGCGAGGCCGTAGGCACGCGCGAACAACTGAATTGGATGATTGACCAATGTGGGGCGCGGCGCGTCGGTTCCAAGCGATTCGATACCCTGTGCGATGTGTATGCCGGCCAGCGGACACTCCGACGTGACGAACGCCTTCCCCGCGTCGCGCGCCTGGCGGAACACCGGACGGCCGACCTTCATGCCTGTCTCGAAGTTTTGCTTCTTGTATCCCCATGAACCCCCATGCCCGGAACACCGCTCGATCACCGCAACATCCGCATCGGGCAACAGCCGCAGCATCTCCGCCGCCTTCTGCCCCACGTTCTGCGCGCGTGCGTGACATGCCATGTGCAGCGCCACGCCGCCGCGCAGCGCCTCCAATCCTGGTGCCAGGCCCTCCGTGCGGGCGATATCGACGATGTATTCGCTGATGTCGTATGTCGCCTTCGATAGCGCCGCGACGCCTGCATCGTCCGGCAGAATCAATGGCCATTCGAATTTCAGCATCAGGGCGCAGGACGGCACCAGGGTAATGATATCGTAGCCCTTGGCGAGCCACTCCTGCAGCGCGCTCGCAACGATTTTCGCATTGTGCGCTACCTGTTCGATCCGTCCCTGCTCCAGCATCGGCATGCCACAGCAACGCGGATAGACGATCTCGGTCTCGACGCCGTTGCGCGCCAGCACCGCGCGCGTCGCCAGCCCGACATCCGGTTCGTTATAATTGCCAAAACAAGTGGCGTACAGCACGGCCTTGCGGCCGAACGCCGGCGCATCGCGGTTCAACGCCGGCGCGTCGCTGGCGTGCGACGCGAACGGCTTCGATGCATATTTCGGCAACGCTGCGTTACGATCCAGCCCGGCCTGCTTTTCCAGTAGTCCGCGCATCGCAGCGTTGCCGCGATCGGTCGCCCAGTTCGCCAATCCCGCAACCTTCGTTGCCAGCCTGCCGTCGCGATCAGTCTCCGCAAGCTGTCTGTCGGCGAACGCGAGCTTGCCCTGCTTCGCCTCCATCGCGCGATAGCGCAGCATCAGATGTGGGAAGTCGACGTTAAACTCATGCGGCGGTACGTACGGGCACTTTGTCATGAAGCACATGTCGCAGAGTGTGCATGCGTCGATCACCGGCTTAAAATCCGGGCTTTCTACCGAATCGAGTTCACCCGTTGTCGACGCGTCGATCAGGTCAAACAAACGCGGGAACGAATCGCAGAGATTGAAACAGCGGCGGCAGGTATGGCAGACGTCGAAAACGCGCCGCAGCTCGGTGTCGATCGCCGCAGGGTCGTAGAACGACTCATCCTGCCAGGCAATCGGATGGCGTGTCGGCGCCTCCAGGCTGCCTTCTCTCATGTCATCATCCTCGAATAAACACGACGCCGGCGGGCATCCGTTGCGGACGCCCGCCGGCGCGCTCAATTAGCTGCAGCGGGCGCTACTTGATGTCGTTCAGCGCGCGCTGGAAGCGGCCCGCATGCGAGCGCTCGGCTTTCGCCAGAGTCTCGAACCAGTCGGCGATTTCCTCAAAGCCTTCCTCGCGCGCAGTGCGCGCCATGCCGGGGTACATATCGGTATACTCATGGGTCTCGCCGGCCACTGCGGCGGCAAGGTTCTTATCGGTCCCGCCGATCGGCAAGCCGGTCGCCGGATCGCCGACGGCTTCCAGGAATTCCAGGTGACCGTGCGCGTGACCGGTCTCGCCTTCCGCGGTAGAACGGAACACCGCCGCAACGTCGTTGTACCCTTCCACGTCCGCCTTCTGAGCGAAATACAGATAGCGCCGGTTTGCCTGGGACTCGCCCGCGAAGGCTGCCTTCAGATTGTCTTCCGTCTTGCTTCCCTTAAGCACGGCCATCACTTTCTCCGTTTGTCGCACAGAATATGGCGGACGAGACGCGCGCGGCGGGCCTCGTCAGCACCGTCGAGACGCTAGCGTATTTGCTGGGATGATGAAAGCTGGCCAGATGATGGATTTTTTCGATTGTGGTGATCGAAGCCGCGGGTTATTGGCGCCAGCCGCAGCGTGCGAGAGCGTCGCGCATGTGTGACGGTGGTTGCGCGATCGCGTTCAGCGGTGGGTCCAGTGACAATTCAATGGCGCGCGACAACAGGTGCAGTGTGCCGAGGCCATCGCCATACACGGCATCGCCGATCACCGGACAGCCCAGCAGAGCGCAATGCACGCGCACCTGATGCGTGCGACCGGTGCGTGGGTGCAACTCCAGCCACGAGATATCGCCGGCCTGGCCGCGCAGTTCCCAGTCGGTGACGGCGCTTTGGCCGGCCGGATCATGCTGCATGCGCCAGCCGGATTTCGTGCTGTGCCGGCGCAGCGGCGCGTTGATCGTTCCGGATGTGCGGGACAAGGTGCCGCCCACGATCGCCCAGTACGTCTTGCGCGCACGGCCGGTGGCGAACTCCCTCTGCGCCGCAATCAGTGCAGCGCGGCGCAGCGCGACCACGAGGCAACCGGAGGTATCGGCGTCCAGCCGGTGCACCAGCCAGGGACCGTCGGCGCGGCGCGACAGGTGCGGGAACCAATCCTCGACGCTGGGTC
>JASHVB010000250.1 GCA_030039695.1 Acetobacteraceae bacterium | reverse complement strand
TGAGGCCGAGGAGGATCGCGGTGTCAAAGACGCCGATGCCGCCCGGCAGGTTGGTTGCGAGTCCGGCGGTGTAGGCGCAGACATAGATGCCCAGGAACATCAGCCATGTCAGCTGCGGTGCAGCTGGCAGCAATTGCCAGAACACCGTTGCGGTCACCGCAACGTCGGCGGTTGCCAGCAGAACCTGCAGCACCGCCATGCGGACGCCCGGCAAATCGATCTCGTACCCGAACATCTGGAAGCGACCGACGATGCGCGACAGCGTAATGTAGGCCGCGACGATGCCCCACAGCAGCGCACCGGCCAGATAACCCGCCGAGACCGGCAAATGCGAGCCGAAGAACGGCATCGCGCGCGGCTCCAACAACAAGATCGCGCCGCCCAGGACCATGCCGCCCAGGCCGAAGGTCAGGCTGCAGAACGCGACAGTCTTGGCGATCTGCGTTGGCGTTAGCCCCCAGTGTGCATATAATCGATAACGCACCGCGGCGCCGGATACCGCAGCAAAGCCGACATTATGCGACAGCGCGTAGGCGCAGAAAGACGCGAAGGCAACCCGACCGTAGCGCACTTTATGTCCCGCGTAGATCGTGCCCAGCAGATCATAAAAGGTCAGCACGAAATACGACAGCACCGTCCAACCGAACGACAATGCCAGAGCGTGTGGTGGGATGGCGCCCAGCGCTCGGCCGATGTCGCGCAAGCGCAGATAGCGGAACTCGCGCTGCACGATGTAGATCGCGCCGATCAGCAGCATTACGCCAAGCACGGCGGGGAGTTGCCGCAGTCTTGCCTTCAACGCCGCGCCGGCCGCCGGGGACGGCATCGGGTTCAGGCGGCCTCCGCCGGGTGGCTCAGCGCGTCGCGGATCAGCGCGACCGTCTCGGGGATGCCGTACAGCGCGACGAAGCCGCCAAAGCGCGGGCCTTCCTGCTGGCCGAGCAGCACTTGGTAGAGGCAGGAGAACCAGTGGCGTAGGTCAACGAAGGGATGCCGTTTGCCGACTTCGTAGACCGTGTTCTGGATCGTCTCGGCATCCGCATCGCGCGGGAGCGCTTCCAAGGCTCTGGCCAAATCCTCCAGCGCCGCACGCTCTGTCGGGTCGGGGCGGCGGAAGCGCTTCGCGGGGCGGACGAAATCCCGGTAATAGGCGATGGCGTGATCGACCAGCCGAGCGAGCAGGGGCTCAGTTTCCGGGCTGGCACCGGGTCTGTAGCGGCGAATGAAACCCCACAGAATGTCGGGCGTCTCGGCGTTCACCACGCTGGCGAGGTTCAGCAGCATCGCGAAGGAGATGGGGCTCCCAGCATGATTCGACAGCCTGCCGCCGTGAATGTGCCAGGCTGGATTGAGTTGTTGTTCGGCCGCGTTCTGCGTGCGGGCGCGGTCAGCATTTGCGATGTATTCGTCCACCGCCCGCGGGATTACGTCAAAATAGAGACGCTTGGCGCGCTGCGGCGCGTTGTACATGAACTGGGCCAGCGATTCCGGCGGCGCATAGCGCAGCCAGTCGTCGACCGACAGCCCGTTACCCTTCGACTTGCTGATCTTCTGCGCATGCTCGTCGAGAAACAGCTCGTAGGTGAAGGTCTCCGGCGGAGGATTGCCAAGGATGCGGCAGATGCGGCTGGACAGCTTCACCGAATCGATCAGGTCCTTGCCCGACATTTCGTAATCGACGCCGAGCGCATACCAGCGCATCGCCCAGTCGGCCTTCCATTGCAGCTTGCAGGCGCCGCCCTTCACCGACGTTTCGAACCGCTCATTGGTGTCCGGATCCCGCCAGATGACGGTGCCGGCGCGCGCGTCGTGGCCCTCCATCGGAACCTGCATGACGAGCCCGGTGCGCGGATGGATCGGCAGGATCGGCGCGTAGGTCGCGCGGCGTTCGGGGCCGAGCGTCGGCAGGATCACCCCCATTACCTGGTCGTAGCATTCGAGGATGCGGATCAGCGCCGCATCGAACCGGCCGGAGGCATAGTAGTCCGTGGAGGAGGCAAACTCGTAGTCGAAGCTAAACGAATCGAGGAAGGCGCGCAGCCGGGCGTTGTTATGGGCGCCAAATGAATCGTGCGTGGCGAACGGATCCGGAATTCGGGTCAGCGGCTTGCCGAGATACGCCTTGAGCATCTCCTGGTTCGGGACGTTATCGGGCACCTTGCGCAGCCCGTCCATGTCGTCGCTGAACGCGATCAGTCGTGAGGGACGGCCGGTCAATACCGTGAAAGCGTTGCGTACCCACGTGGTGCGGGCGACCTCGCCGAACGTGCCGATATGCGGCAGGCCGGATGGGCCGTAGCCGGTTTCGAACAACGCATGGTCCTTGCCGGAAGCCTCCAGCCGGCGGGCCACCTTGGCAGCTTCCTCGAAGGGCCAAGCCTTCGGGACGGCGATGGTGTTGTTGCGAAGTGTTGCGGACATCGCGGCGAAGCTATGGAGAGGGAGGCCGCGGGTCAATTCCGCGCTGCAATCTGCGTCCTGGCGCGGCCCGACAGCGATCTTCGGTGTCTATGGCTGAGCGAGCCCGATACGCAGCAGAAGACCGCCCGGCCATGCTGCGGCGCTCGGTCAAGCCGCCGTCGGCGCGGCATTGGTCTGCCCGCCTGGCCGGACGAGCACCCCATCCTCCGCCATTCGCGCACATCAGGCGCCGAGGTCGCGAAACAGGTTTTCGGGCCTGCGGAAATTCTGCTCGGTGCGCCGCGATCGCGGTAACCGTGGGGGGTTCCGCGGCAACCGACGATGGCGAACCTGCAAAGCCGCTATTCCGCGACCTCCGCCGCCAACCAATCAATCGCCGCCTGAACCCCACCGCGCCCATGGGGCACACGGAGCGCCGCCAGCGCCATCTCCACCACGCTCAGCGTGCCCAGGATCATCGGCGCGTTCACGTACCCCATATGCGCGATGCGGAACGCCTTGCCCGACAGCTCACCAATCCCGTGCCCCAGCACCACACCGCAATTGCGATTGCAGTAGTCGCGGATCGCCTCCGGGTCACAGCCTGACGTCAGCACCGCCGTGACGGTGTCGCAGCGCTCGTGCGGGTCGGTGATGTTGAAGCCGATCGCGCGGCCCTCCGCCCATACGGACACCGCGCGCCGCACCGCCTCCGCCAGCAAGCGGTGACGGCGAAACGCGCTCTGCAGCCCCTCCTGGAACAACAGATCGAGCGCCTGGCGCAGACCGAACAGCAGATGTTCGGGCGGCGTGCCGGCATATTTCTGGTAGTGCACGTCGCCGTCGCGATCGGTCCAGTCCCAATAGGGCGTGCGCAGCCCGGCGGTCTTGTGCGCCTCGCGCGCCCGGTCGCTGGCGGCGACGAAGCCCAGGCCGGGCGGTGTCATCAGCCCCTTCTGGGAGCCGGACATCGCCACGTCGACCCCCCACGCGTCCATCTCGAACGGCACACAGCCGAGCGAGGCCACCGCATCCACCATCAGCAGCGCTGAATGACCCGCGGCCTGCATTGCCTGGCCGATCGCCGCGATGTCGTTCACCACACCTGACGCCGTGTCGATTTGCGCGACGAGCACCGCCTTGATGCGGCCGTGCCGATCTGCCCGCAGCCGCGCACCCACCTCGTCCGGCCGAACCGCGCGGCGCATGCCGCCCTTCAGCACCTCGACCTCGACACCCATGCGAGCGGCGTTATTGCCCCAGCCGATAGCAAATCGCCCGCTCTCCAGGACCAGCACCCTGTCGCCGCGCGATAGCACATTGGTCAGGGCGGCTTCCCAGGCGCCGTGGCCGTTCGCGATGTAGATGTAAGCGCGGCCTGTGGTCTGGAACACGCGCGCAACGTCGCGCAGCAGGCTGTCCGTCAGGGCGAGGAGCGGCCCGGCGTAGATATCGACCGCCGGACGATGCATTGCGTTCAGGACCTCGTCCGGGATCGTGGTCGGCCCGGGGATTGCCAGAAATTCTCGGCCAGCTCGCACAGTCATTTGTTTCAACCTCGATCATGAAGCGCAGACAGTGATGTCACATCCTCCGTTTGGTGCCGCCCCTCCGGAATGCATCACCGCCATGCCGGTATAGCCAGTATCGCGAGGCCTTGCGCGCGTCGCCGTTGCGTCTCCGACCCGGAGCATGTGAACTCCCTCCCGTCTCCGCCCAATCACCGTCCGAGGGTCACCATGTCCGCATCGCCAGAGCCCGTCGAGGGCCGCCGCGCCGAACCGGACGCCTTCCTGCGTGGAATCGATGCACTCCTTCCGGCGATTCGCGACCGCGCCAGCGGGGCAGAACATGACGGCATGGTGCACCGCGAGGTCATCGGCTGGCTGAGCGACGCCGGTATCTTCCGCGCGGTGCAGCCGCGCCAATGGGGCGGACTGGAACTCGATGCGAGGATTTTCTTCGAGGGCGTCCTGCGCGTTGCCTCGGCCTGCGGCTCGACCGGCTGGGTGGCCAGCGTGGTTGGCATCCATCCTTGGCACATCGCCATGTTTCACCCGCGGGCTCAGAGCGACGTCTGGGCTAGCAACCCGGATACGCTGGTATCGACCTCCTATGCGCCTACCGGCCAGGTGCGCCGTGTACCGGGTGGGTTCCGGCTGTCCGGCCGCTGGGGATTTTCCAGTGGCGTGGACCATTGCGACTGGGCAATCCTCGGCGCGCTGGTGCCGGATGACGACGCCGACGGCCTGGGCCCCGAATTCCGTAGCTTTCTGGTGCCGCGCGGCGATTTCGCAGTGGACCAGCACAGCTGGTGCGTCACCGGGCTGGCCGGGACCGGTAGCAAGGACCTGATTGTCGCCGGTGCCTTCGTGCCTGAGTACCGCACGCACTCTTCGACCCAGGTTCATGAGCATGCCGATCCGGGGCGCGCCGTGAACGACCGACCACTGTACCGGCTGCCTTGGTCTTGCATATTCCCTTATGCCATCGCCACCCCTGCGATTGGTGCCGCCTGCGGCGCGCTCACCATGTTCATCGAAAACAACGGCACGCGAGTGTCCATCGCGGGCGGTCGCACGGTATCCGCCAGCGCGGACCTTCATCTGCGGCTCGCGGAATCGTTGACCGAGGTCGAAGCCGCGCACACGCGGCTGACGGTGACCTGGCAGGATTTCCAGGCGCGGGTGACGCGCGGCGAAGAGGTTCCCTACGTCCTGCGCGCGCGCTGTCGCTACGACGCGGCGTATGCCATCGCGCATTGCGCCGGCGCAGTGTTCCGCGTGCTCGAGGTGAACGGCGGGCGGACGATGAACGCAGGGGAGCCGCTCCAGCGTATGTTCCGCGACCTGCTCGCCATGCGCAATCACATCAGCGGAACAATGGACGTGAACGCGTCGACCTACGCACTGGCGAAGCTCGGCGCGCCGCCACCGAAGTTCAATCGCGCGCAGCGGGTGGTGGTTTAAGGGGCAGCCGGCCTGACCCGCGTGCCAGGCGCAGCGAATGACGCAAGGTAAGCCTCGCAGTCGCCGTTGCCCCTGGTCCAATCGCTCTATTGCGCCTTGTGCCGTTCTTTGCGTTCCCTCATGGTTGTGTTCAGGGTCGCATCACCGCCATCGCGACCCCGAACTAGACTTGCGTCAATGCGTGCCCAGGCAACCCGGCCGCTTCTCGATACCGCAACCGACGGAGACCGGTCCCATGTTGGACGCCGCCAGCATCATGACCCGCAACGTCATCAGCGCGCGCCCGGGCGATACGGTGTCGCGCGTCGCGCGCATGCTTTCCGAGAACAAAATCAGCGCCGTCCCGGTCTGCGGCGACGACGGCACCTTGCTCGGCATGGCCAGTGAGGGCGACCTGATGCGCCCCTACGTCGCCACCAACGTCGAGCGTCGCGGCCGTTGGCTCGCCTTGCTCGCCGAAGGCACCGACCTCGCCCCGGAATTCGTCGAATACGTCCGCTTGGACCGCCACAATGTCGGAGAGCTGATGACCACAGCCGTGATTAGCGCCGGCGAACGCACCAGCGTCACCGACCTCGCGGCGCTGATGGTGCGGAACCGCATCAAGCGCGTGCCGATCCTGCGTGATGGCAAGCTGGTCGGCATCGTCAGCCGCGCGGACGTGATCCGGGCAATCGCGCATTCGCCGGATGCGATCGTCGACAGCGACTGACGCATCGACACCGGTGCCGCAGCAGAGGACGGCGTGACGGCCGTGCGCGACGCGTTTGTCGATGGACGCTGGCAGGTGGCATACTGGCAGCGATCAGTGAGGCACTCATCCAGGCTGATGGCGCGCTGCCGCTGATTGCAGAGGTGCAGAGCTATCTCGACGCCGCCAGCGTCCGCGCAGGCGCATTGCAGAACACCAGCGGCGTCAGCCGTGACGCCATGGCGGGTTCGGAAGGCGCCCCACGGACCGCGCCAATAGGTGCGTCGGTGTCGCGCCGTTGCGCGCGCATCACCGACGCGCTGTAGCGCCCGATGCCGAGCATGGTTTTGGCGCTGTCGAGGCAGACTGCCCGTTGCGGCGGTCTGACGAACGGCCGAGCGTCGGGCACCGCTCGCTGCCGCCGTCGGACGAGGCCCGCTCTCAAGCGGCTGAATCCGGGACGGCGCGGCTGACCACGTGGGCGTTGGATGTTCTGCTTGAGAGCCGGCGGCGGAATACGTCTGCGCGGCGCTCCGCCAGGTAGCCAAGCAGACATTCGCTGCTGAGAACGTGGCGCGGGCGGAAGCCATCGCCGGCGGGCGCAGCAACGTGCAGGTCATGCGGGCAAAGTTACCCTCAGGCGGACGGGTGTTTCCCTCGATGTTCCGCAATATTTCGCTGCAAAGCGTCGCCGTCGAACTGGGTCACAGATTGTCGATTGTCGTCGCAGCGAGTTCAGTCGCCATCGGACCTCAACAACTTGGCGATCTGGTCCTCGCAGGTCGACAGCTTGTGTCTGCGTCGTCGTGACATCACGAAAATCAATGGTCGGGCGTGCCACGCACGCCAATTGATCTCGACGAGCGAGCCGGCCATGAGGCCCTCGGCGACACGTCCGAGCGACAGAACCGGACCGAGGCCGGCGCGCAAGAAATTGAACTTGGCACTGAGGTGATTGATGAGCCAGTGACGCTCGCTGGCAACTCCCCTCTGCAGTTTTCCGCGGCGGGTTGATTGTCCAGCGCGACGCGCTGGACGTGATGGCTGCGCGCCTCGCGTAACACGGCACTTTTCTGTTCAGCGAGCGAGTGGGATGCTGCGTGGATTGTAACCGTCCGCGTCTCGGACTGATAGCGCCGCTCGATCGCGCCGAGCCTCAGCTCCGGACGACGCGCACAACACCCACCATCGCGGCTTGCCCAACTGTGGAGACGCCAGGCCGAAGCAGACACCACACTCAAGGGGTTACACGATGCTCTTGAGGACAGCATCGCCGAGCTTACCGACCCGGTACTAATGCGCCGAATTACTGAGCTAAAGGGCGCAGCCGCTCCGGAAGCGGTTGCACTCCAGTCTGGAAAGGTGGAGAATCAGATCTCGGTCATCAATGCTCTAAGGTTGCATCATGTTCCGATCACGAGCCGTTCTAGCTTTGCTCTGTCTGTGCATATGCCTACTCCCTGCGATCTCGCATGCTTGGGTCAGTCCGATCCCCAGTTCCCGCATTGGAACGGGCTTGAATGACGCTGATCGCAGCGCGATGAGCGCCGCTGCCGCGCGCCTTTATCAGAAAGACACCGTCGCAAACGGTGCCACCGATACCTGGTCCAATCCGCAATCAGGCAACGGTGGATCGGTCACTGTCCTTCAGAGCTTCACAAAGTCGGAGATGCTGTGTCGCAAGGTGAGATATGACATTCATCTGCGCAGCCGCAGGAGCATGCGTTCGTACACGGTTAATTGGTGCAAGACCGACACTGGGGCTTGGAAAATATTGTAGATTGCGTCATTCGCTCCGAACGGAGACCGTGGACATCAAAGTGAACAGTTTAGTGGGAACTCAGCAGGGTAAACGCCGACGAAGTCGAGACGATCGTTGCCGAAAGGTTGATACAGACGTTCCGAGAGTCTGGGCTCGACATGACCGCGCCTATTCACGCTCATTGCGGCGATGTGGATAAAATGCTACTCGGCATTTTCTCAGCTTGAACGGCAGCAAATTCGCAAACGAACCCTTTTCTTACAAATTGCGGTCACATGACAGGTCTACTGGATGATCCAAGCGTGTGGGGTGCCGTCGGATCATCTCGCATGTGCGGCGAACAGGCGACCACGATAGTGACGCCGTTCAGTAATTGCGATCGCTCTTGTTCGCCCCGCGCGTTTGGTGGCTGAACGCGGGTTAGCGCGGACTTGGTGACTGAGGCCGCGTCACCATCGGACCCATGCTTGGCACCGAATTTCCGAGGCTGTACATGCACTGAACGTAGGCAGCGTCAAATTGCGCCTGGATGCTGCTCTGCGCACGTGTGGTCTGTGCTGAGGCGATCCCCGCCCCACCAAGCGCGCCGGCGGCGGCGCCGATCCCGGCACCGCTGCCGCCGCCGATCGCTCCGCCGAGCCCGGCGCCAAGCGCTGTCGTGAGCGCCGCTACGCCGAGACCGCGCAGATTGGCACCCTGCGCCTGGTCCTGTACTGCCTGCTGCGCGAAATTTCGGCATATGGCCTGATCGTTCTGAAAATCCGCGAACGATTTCCTGGGACCAGGCAGAACCTGAACGGTCGGCGCCATCGGCGTCTGGGCGCACGCCGCGAGCAATAGGGCAGGTATCAACACCGCCGGAGCAGTCCTGCTGCGCAAAGCGTGTGGTATCATGGTGGCTTTCTCCATTTGCGTTCGAGGAAATTGGCGAACTCCAGACGTGCCGAGGCGGGGTCGATCCTGTGCTCAATGTGCCGGTATTGCTGGGGCAGCGCCGTTGATCGCAGCTCCGCGCGTAGTTGGAATTACCAGTATAAAGGAATCACGCTCACTGTCACGGTCATCGCCCAGTCCATGACGATGACACGGCCATCGCCCAGGCGATGACGATGATGCCGAGTGTCCAAAAATCGCCGAGCCAATACCGCCCGGCCCATCTACCATCAAGCTTAGTCCGCTGGCGAGGGGAGTTAGGAAGGAAGCAGTGGTCGCCCTGGCAACACCGAACATCAGAGGAAGCGCAGAAATACCTAACTTGGAGCCAGTGGACAGGCCAATCGGCATCACGAACGGCGCCGATGATGTGTCAGAGATAAGTTGGATGATGGCGCTCGGTATCAGAAAAATCTTTGCGAGCACTGCATGCGGTCCAGCACTGGCAAGCGAGCTGGCGACACAGTCTCCGCAGAGGGTAGCCGCACCGGTGTTGGTCATTGCCGTCGCCGGCGGTATCAAACCTCCGAGCAGGATGCATGCATTCCAGTCGACACTTCGATAGAGCTGGCGAAGGGTCCATGCTCGAGCAATAAGCATGAGCGTTGCACAAACCGCCGCCGCTACATGCGCGGGAACAATGTCGAAAGCAAGCAGGTGGCGCACGGTGCTCATGGCCAATCCATCTTTATGGCAGGAGAATGAAATTTGCGCCGGAACGTAGCTGGAAGACCGCCGAGTGGATCAGATTCGGACACCGGTGCTCTCGGTCGCTCGGCGGCCGTCGCACACCCCGGCACCCGTGGCCTTACAGATACTGTCCGACGGATGTCGGAATCGCTCCCATACACGAGCACCATAACTCAGTCTGCCCGCGCGACTCCTTAACGGCGGCTCTGCGGGCTCCGAAACTGATCTCGATCGCGACTGCTATCCATCGCGCTGGGTACTCCGTGCTCGACTAGTGTCTTGGGCCGCGTGCACGTGTCACGCCGCATTGGGGCGCCACGGCTGGTGCGGCAACCCCCGGCAGGTTCTGTCGATCAGGACTTGATCTCTAGTGTGGTCGTATCGAAGTGGACAGGGCGGATGTGGCCAGTGGACGTTCGTACCACCGCGATGCCTCTGTTGAAGTCGAGCGCTACGATCTGACTGCCGAGGTGCTTCAACTTGACACTGTTCAACAGGATCGTC
>JASHVB010000249.1 GCA_030039695.1 Acetobacteraceae bacterium | reverse complement strand
ACGTGGTGGGCAGCGTCTCGTAAAGCCAGTAGGTGACCCCAAGCCCGATCGCGAAGAGGAGGAGCGCGACCCAGCGGGCCGCGATCAGGTGGCGCACCGACCCGGCATAGCCATGCCGCGCCCACTCGAATCCCTCGTTGAATTTACGGAACAGAAAGAACCGCGCCGGTTTCTCGCGCTTCAGCAGCACGGCACAGAGCGCCGGTGACAGCGTCAGCGAGTTGAAGGCGGAAATCGCCACCGACATGGCGATGGTCAGCGCGAACTGGTTGTAGAGCCGCCCGGTGATGCCCGGTAGGAAAGCGATCGGCACGAATACTGCGCCCAATACCGCTGACGTCGCGACGATGGGCCCTGTCACCTCGGCCATAGCCGACTTGGCCGCCGCCATCGGCGCGAGTCCGGATTCGAGCTGGCGCTGCACGTTCTCGACGACAACAATGGCGTCATCCACCACGAGGCCGATCGCCAGGACCATGCCGAGCATGCTGACGGTGTTGAGCGAGAAACCCACCGCCAGCATGATGGCGAAGGTGCCGATGAGCGCCACCGGTATGGCGATGCCGGGGATGAGTGTCGTCCGCCAGCTCTGCAGGAAGATGAAGACGACGGCGATCACGAGGACAAGGGCGATGGCCAGCGTCTTCTCCACCTCGCTCATCGAGGCCGAGACGAACATGGTGGTGTCGTAGTTGATCCCCCAGGCGAGGCCCTTCGGAAAGCGCTTCGCCAGCGACGCCATCTCGTTGCGCACGGCCGTGTCAAGAACGAGGGCGTTCGCCGTCGAAGTTGCAAAGATCGCGATGATCACCGCCGGATGCTGGTTAACCGCGGCGCTTTCGGTGTATTGCATCGCGCCGAGGTCAGTTCGCGCCACGTCGCGGAGATACAGTGCGGCAGCGTTGCGGGTGGCGGCGCGCAGCACGATATTGCCGAACTGCTGCGGGCTGGTGAGCTGGCCCTGGGCGTTGATCTGGTACTCGAATTGCGTGCCCGAGGGCGCCGGTGCCTCGCCGATTTTGCCGGCTGCCACCTGTTGGCTCTGCTCGAGGATCGCATTCTGGACGTCCGTGGTGGTGATGCCGAGCTTCGCCATCTTAAGGGGATCGAGCCAGACGCGGATCGCGTAGCGCCGCTCGCCGAAGATCGAGACGCTGCTCACACCGGGCAGCCGCTCCAGAGGATCGACGAGCTGGAGATACGCATAGTTGCTGACAGTTACTGGAGAGATTGAGCCGTCCGGCGAGTAGACATTGACCGCCATGATGAAGTTTGGGTTCTGCTTCGTGATGGTAACGCCACCCAACTGCACCACCGACGGGAGCTGCGCCGCCGCCTGCGATTCACGGTTGAGTACGTCGACCGCTCCGATGTCGACAGGGTAGCCAACGTCAAAGGTGACGTTGATCGACGAGGAACCGTCATTGGCGCTCACCGAAGAAATGTAGGCCATGCCCTCGACGCCGTTCACCTCCTCCTCGATCGGCGTTGTCACCGTGTCGGCCACCACCTGCCCCCCCGCCCCGGTATAGGTGGCGGCAACGTTGACCTGCGGCGGCGTGATATTGGGGTACTGCGACACCGGCAGCGCGGTGTAGGCGATGAGCCCGGCGAGAACCATGACGATGGCGATCGATGAGGCGAAGATCGGATGTTCGATGAAGAAATTGACCATTGACGTTGGCCTGGTTGGGCGGCAGACTTAGGAAACGCCACCGTATGGTTTCCAATGGTGAGGCTTTGTCAAGAGAAACATTGGCGGTCCAGACGAACCGATCCGGAAAGGCGAGCTCGGGTGGCCGCCCCACCCGGGAGGAAGCCGAGGAACGCAGCCGTCGGATTCTCAATATCGCACAACGCCATTTTCTTGCTGATGGCTACCTCGCAACGAGCGTTGACGACATAGCGGGCGAGGCGGGCGTCGCCAAAAAGACGCTCTATGCTCACTATGGCAGTAAGACTGGCTTGTTCACCGCGATTGTAGACGGGATTCGCGATACCTGGATTTCCGAGTTGAGAGGAATCGTACTCTTGTCGAGCAGCCCAGAGCAGGTGTTGCGAGCGGTGGCCCTGCATCTCCTTGACGTTGGCACTCGTCCGGACATGATAGCACTCTATCGACTGTTCCTTGCCGAGGCACGGCGTTTCCCGGGACTAACCCGGGGCAACTATGACAAACACGGTGCGCCACGCGGCATGGAGCCGTTATTGTCCTATTTCCGCAAGGCAGCTTCGGAAGGAATACTGAAGATAGACGATGTCGCCCTCGCCACGGAGCAATTCACCTCGCTGGTTCTTGCTGGCATCCGAGAGCGACTGCTTGCCGGCGCCGCGCAACGGCCGAGCGCGTACGAACGCGGCCGAATCGCGCGTCAAGCGGTGCAACTTTTTTTGCTTGGGTGCAAAACCTAGCTTAGTCCGTGTGGACGGATTTGACCGAGATAAATCCGCAAGCCAATGGAGAAAGGTGTCGCTGCAGCGCCTGACCACTTGCGGGTGGTCGCGATCTCCGCCATCGAGCCCGAGATCGGCAACGCCATGGCCGCCGCCCTGGCCCAACGCCTGGCGGCAGAACATGACGCAATCGAGGACGTCAGCCGCCCGGACGCCTCGCCCGTCCTGTGCAAGGAGGGGCTGCTGTGTCTCGATACGAAACAGCTCACCACACTGATGAACCAGGTGCTCGCGGGCATCACCAGCACGACGGCTGCCGGCGAGGAGGTGAACCTGGCCGCTTCGGCCGCTTTCCGGATCCCGATTGATTCCCGGGACGATAGCGCCGACGAGCCAAGTTTTTTGACTTAGCTCGACCACCGCAATGATAGTGGCGTCGCATGCGAAGGGGACGAAAGATCGGCTCAGCTCGTTTGAGGGGAGCATCAGGCATATGGGTATTATGAACTGGAAAGCGTGGCCGTGACGCAGACGCCGGCGTTTACCAACCGACCGCGGACGCCGTGGGGACAGAGAGTCTCGCCGTCCGTGATTGGGAAGAATTTGACACGCATTGTCGGGGAACAGATATACCCAGACGGCATGG
>JASHVB010000006.1 GCA_030039695.1 Acetobacteraceae bacterium | reverse complement strand
GTCGATACCCATCTCGCGCGCCGCGGTGTCGACCAGGCGCTCCATGTAGTAATTGCCTTCCGGGCGCCCGGCACCGCGATACGCACCCACCGGTGTCGTATTGGTGAACATGCACTTCGACGACACTTCGATCAGCGGTGTCGCGTAGACGCCGATAATGTTCTTCACCGTGTTCACCGTCGGCGGGATCGTCGTCGCGTTACTGAGCCAGGCGCCGAGATTACCAAAACCCGCCACGCGCACAGCGAGGAACCTGCCGTCCGCATCGAGCGCCAGCTCTGCGGTCATCTCATGGTCACGCCCGTGGCTGTCGGACAGGAAGCTCTCGGACCGTTCGTCGGTCCACTTCACTGGCCGCCCGACGGTGCGTGCCGCGTGCAGCAGACAGACATATTCGGGATACGCTGACGCCTTCATGCCGAACGAGCCGCCGACATTGCCCGTGAGGATGCGCAACTTCTCCACCGGCAGGCCGAGGATGCCACTCAGCAGGTTGCGCTGACCGAACACACCTTGACAGCCGAGGCGCAGGATCAGCCGGTCCGTCTCCGAGTCGTACTCGCCGATGGCAGCGCGCGGCTCCATCGGACACACGACAATCCGGTTGTTGCGCAGCGACAGTCTCGTGACATGCGCCGCCTGAGCGAAGGCCGCGGCAACCTGCTCACTGTCGCCATAGTGGAAGTCCAGGCAGACATTGCCCGGCGCGTCGGCGTGCAGTTGCGGGGCATTGGCCGCCGTGGCGGCGCTCGCGCTTGTCACGGCCGGCAGCTGATCGATGTCGGTAAGGACCAACTCAGCGGCGTCCTTCGCCTGTTTGCTTGTCTCGGCCACCACCATCGCGATCGGCTCACCGACATAACGCACACGATCGCTCGCCAATGGCCGTTGCGGCGGCCGTGGAGTCGGCGTGCCGTCACGGTTCTTCCCCGCCGCAGCGGGCATGTTCTTGATCCCTGCTGCATCGAGGTCGGCGGCCGTGACGATCAGGTGCACGCCGGGCGCATCCCGCGCCGCGTCCGCGTCGATCGAGCGCAGCGTGCCATGCGCGATCCGGCTTCGCGCCATCACACCATAGAGTTGGCCGGGAAGGTTCAGATCGTCGGTGTAGCGGCCTTGGCCGCGCAGCAGGACGGGGTCCTCCTTGCGGGAGACCGGCTGACCGACAGCAAATCTTTCGCTCATTAAGAACGTCGGGTCGAACGGCACATTCATCGAGGATTTCGCCTTTGGTGGGGCAGCGCCATATCCAACAGGATATAGCGACAAACCGCAACCCGGATGCCTAGGGCGCCAGCACCTCGATCGATGTGGATTTGATCAATGCCAGAACCGGTTGCCCCGGCGCCAATGCCAGCCGGACAATGGCGTCAGGCGTGACGCGAGAGAGCAACGCGCCGTTGGCCAGGGCGATTTCCACCAGCACCGAGCGTCTCGCCGGATCGCTGGTGATGCGGCGCACCGCCCCGGGCAGGACGTTGTGCAAGCTGATCGATCCCGGGGGTTCCCGGGCGAGGATCACCTCACGGGCGGGTACGCGTACCCGGACAACCGCCGACAGCGGCACGTCGAGCTGCGGCACCCATAGGGTGGCTCCGTCGCCTTCCACACGCGTGAGCCCGCGTGCTGAATCGTGCTCCGCGACCCGGCACGTCAGGAGCGCTCTGGCATCGTCGCGCTGAGCGAGCGGTAGATCGCCACGTGCAGCGATCTCGGACATTGGCCCACTGGCAAGAAGCCGTCCGGCGTCAAGTAGCACGATCGAATCGGCAAGCTGCGTCACTTCCTCGAAAGCGTGGGTCACGTAAAGAATCGGCAAGTTGAGCGCAGTCTTCAGCCGGGTCAGGTATGGCATGATTTCCGACCTGCGGGCTGCATCAAGGCTTGCCAACGGCTCATCCATCAGCAGCAGATGGGGCTGTGCCAGCAACGCCCGGCCGATCGCGACGCGCTGGCGTTCACCACCAGACAGGGTATGCGGACGACGGTCCAGCAGCGCACCGATTCCGAGCAAGTCAACAACATCGTCGAACCGCACAGGGCCTTGAGGGGCGCGGCGCAGTCCGAAGCGCAAATTCGTTGCCACTGACATATGCGGGAACAACCGCGCATCTTGGAACACCAAGCCGACACGGCGTTGCTCCGGCGCCAGCCAGATACCGGATGCCGTATCGCTCAGCACTTTGCCGTCGACCACGATGCGGCACGTATCGGGTCGCAGCAGACCAGCGGTGGACGCAATGATGGTGGATTTTCCCGAGCCCGACGGACCGAACAGCACCGTGACCCCCGGTGAGGGGGCTTCAAACGCGACATCAATCTCGATCGACGTAAACCGGTGATGCAGCCGGATGCTCAGGCTCATCGGCCCAGGACGGCGTTCAGCCGTCTATTGGCCCATTCCGACAGCAAGAGGCCGATCAGCGCCAGCACCACGGAAACGAGCGCCAGTTCGGCGGCCTTCGCTTCGCCGCCAGGCACCTGCAGTGCGGTGTAGATTGCCAACGGCAGCGTCTGCGTCTGTCCCGGAATGTTCGCGGCGAAGGTGATGACCGCGCCGAATTCTCCCAGGCTGGTCGCGTAGGCAACGATCGCGCCCACCAGGATGCCGGGCGATGCGAGCGGCAGTGTCACGTTGACCAGCCTGTCGAGGCGGCCTGCACCGAGTGTTTGTGCGGCCTGCTCCAAGCCTCGGTCGGTGGATTCAAGCGACAAGCGCACCGCACGGACCATCACCGGGAAGGTCATCACGGCGCAGGCAAGGCTGGCGCCGGCGGTCGTGAACACGAGCCGCACGCCGAACCAGTCATAGAGCAAAGAGCCGATCGGACCGCGAATGCCAAAGATGATCAGCAGCAGCCAGCCGGTCACCACCGGCGGCAAGACCAATGGGAGGTGCACCAACGCATTCACGATGGGGCGACCGGGAAAGCGATAGCGCGTCAGGACCCATGCGGTGAGCACCGCCAGCGGCAGCCCAAAGCCAACGGCGCGGGCCGCCACAGCCAGTGTGAGCCGGACGGCTTCCCATTCCTCTGTCGACAGCGCCAGATTATTCAACCTTGAAGCCACGCTTGATGAAGATGGCACGGGCTTGCGGTCCGGAGAGAAATGTCATGAGCGCCCGCGCCACCGGCGTGTCGCCGGCCTTGGTGACTGCAAAGGGATACGCGATCGGGTCATGGGTGTTGGCGGGGAACGTACCCGCGACCATCACAGCTTTCGACGCCGCCGCATCAGTCGCATAGACGATGCCGGCCGGCGCTTCCCCGCGCTCCACCAGCAACAGGGCGGAACGGACATCGGCGGCGGGCGCCAACCGCGGCGCGACGGCTTCCCACAGGCCAAGTTTCTGCAGCGCTTGTTGGGCATAGATGCCAACTGGGACATGCGCCGGGTCGCCGGTTGCGAGGTGTCCATTCGGGCCAAGCAAGGCGAGCAGATCGAAGCCCGGCGTGATGGTGACCGGTCGCGGATGGTCAGCCGGGACCACCAGCACGAGCTCGTTGCCGAGCAAGTCCTTGCGCGTGTCGGCGGCAATGAGCTGCTTGCCGGCGAGATAGTCCATCCATTTCTGGTCCGCGGATGCGAACAGGTTGGCGGGGGCGCCCTGCTCGATTTGCAGCGCCAGCGTCGAGCTGGAACCGAAGGACAGGCGCAGCGGTTGATGGCCTGCTCGGGTCCATACCACCGAGACGTCCTTCATGGCATCGGTCAGGCTGGCCGCGGCGAATACCGTGAGCTGCTGCGCCCGCGCAGCCAACGGCGAAAGCAGTAGACACAGGGCCAGAAGAAAGCGCACGGAAGACATCCTTGTCGGTGAGCAAGAGCGGTCGCTACTTGTTACGGTATGCCCGTCTGCACATAGCGACAAGCCGACATCACAGAGGCGGGAGCAGAGCTGCCCGCGGCCGGGGGAAGCCTCACGCGCCACAACTCGATGGAGGTTGCAGTATGAAACTATCCGCCCGCAATCAGATCGCCGGAACGATCAAGACGGTGAAGCCCGGCGCCACCACGACTCATGTGAGTATCGAGATCTCGCCTTCCGTAACCATCATGGCCTCGATCACCAACGAGGCGGCGGAAGAGCTAAGTCTGAAGCCCGGGATGGAGGCGTTTGCCGTCATCAAGGCCTCTGATGTGATGGTCGGCGTCTGATCAGTCGGTGATATTGGCGGCGGCGGCCAGCTCTGGCTGGCGCAGCGCGGCCAGCAGCGACGTGGCACTCGCCGAACGCAGCGGCACAAAGCGCTTGCCGGCCTGGCGGCACAGTTGCTTTACCATGTGTGCGGCATGGTGACTGATGCAATCGACCGGGAAAACGACGATGTCAGCCTGACTCGTCAGGCCGCCAAGCAGCTGCAGGTGGTGTTCGATGCCGCCATCATGGTGCAGCAACATCGCCCCGGCGCGCTCGGCTGCCGCGCGCAGGTGAGCCACCTGGTTCGGCCGGCCGCCGACATAGAGAACGCTCACGCCGTTCAGCAGCAGCTCCGGCGCGTTCGTGGATGCCGTGCCGTCATTGTCTGGGGCAAAACGATCGGCAATCGAGTCCAGTTCACATCGCAAGGCGTCCGCATCGCATTCCACCTTCGCGCGGGCTGCGCGCGCCTCCGTAAGCGCGGCGCTGGTTGCGGCCAGCTTATCGTTCAGCGCGACGCCACGCCGGGTCTCGGCCGCCAGACGGCGTTCCAGCTCGGCAATCAACTGCCGCAGCACAGCACTATCCTCGCTCGCCGCGGGTTCCGATGCGACGCGCTGCGCCAGGGAGTCATTCAGTTCGCGGATGCGTGCATCGCGCGTCACCACGGCGTCGCGGAACGCAAGCTGCTGACGATCCAGGCGTGCGCGCAGCCCGGCGTTCTCGGCTTCCAACTGGCACAGCCGACGGATATCCGCACGGTTGGCGGCGCCGACAAGATGCGACAGCATATGTACCTCGCCGAACGCATCGCGGACCAGTGCCTGCGTCGTCGCCGGATGCGTCAGCGTCGCCCAATAGGCGCCGGGGATTTCGCCGCCCCGCACTGCCTCGCGCCACAAGACCCGCACCGCATCTTCGGTGGCCGCCTTGGCGAATTGATTGATCGCCAGACGGTGACGTTCGTCCAGTGCCTTGTGCAGCAGCTTCGCCGCTTTGTCGTGCCGCCCGGCGAGACTTACCGCCGCGGCATGCAATTCATGGTCGGTACTGCCCGGCGACACGATCTCAAGCTTTCTCAGCACGTGCCGCAGCTCGTCAGTGGAGAGGCACGTGCCGATGATCGAGCAATGCAGGTTGCCGTGGAATTCCCAAATTTTCGTCCGACGCTGCGGGTTGGCGGCCGGTGTCTCGTCACGTGCCACCAGCGTCGGCGCGACCGCGGAGACAGTAAACAACTTTGGCGGCAAGCCCAGGTTGGTGCCATGCCGGATTGCCCCAGAGGCGCTCACGATTGCCTGTCTCCTCCGGCCACGACGCAGCTACAGGCCGGCCTGCGTCACGAACTTGGTGACGAGGTAGTTCTCGATCGCCTCCAGGCCGCCTTCCGAGCCATAGCCGGAATCCTTCACGCCGCCGAACGGCACTTCCGGCAGCGCCAGACCGTGATGGTTGATTGAGATCATGCCGCTTTCCACCGCGGCAGCGATGGCGTTCGCGGTCTTGGCCGAACGCGTATAAGCGTAGGACGCCAGGCCGTACGGCAGGCGGTTGGCCTCCGTCACCACCTCGTCGAACGAACTGAACGGCGATATCACCGCAACGGGACCGAACGGTTCCTCGTTCATGATGCGCGCATCCTTCGGCACGTCGGTGATCACCGTCGGCTCGAAGAAATTGCCCTTGTTGCCGATGCGATGACCACCGGCACGCACGGAGGCACCGTGTTGTGTGGCATCGCCGATGAACATCTCCATCGCGGCGATCCGGCGCGGGTTGGCCATCGGTCCCATCATAGTGCCCGCTTCCAGGCCGTCGCCGACCTTGACCGCCTGGCTGTGCCGCACAAAGCCGTTGACGAACTGCTGATAGACTCGTTCCTGCACCAGCACGCGCGTGGGCGACACGCAGACCTGGCCCGCATTGCGGTATTTCGCGGTGGCCAGCAGCTTACTGGCAGTGTCGATATCCGCATCGTCGAACACGATGGCCGGGGCGTGGCCGCCGAGTTCCATGGTGACGCGCTTCATGTGGGCCCCGGCGATGGCCGCGAGCTGCTTGCCGACCGCGGTAGAGCCGGTGAACGATATCTTGCGGATGATCGGATGCGGAATGAGGTACTCGGAGATCTCCGCCGGCACACCATAGACGAGATTGATCACGCCGACCGGCACGCCGGCATCGGCGAAGCAGCGGATCAGTTCGGCCGGTGACGCCGGCGTCTCCTCGGGCGCCTTGACAATGATGGAACACCCGGCCGCCAGCGCACAGGACAACTTGCGCACCACTTGGTTGATCGGGAAGTTCCAAGGGGTGAAGGCCGCGACTGGTCCCACCGGTTCCTTCACGACGAGCTGATAGATGCCTTCGCTACGGGCGGGAATAACGCGACCGTAGGTACGGCGGGCCTCCTCGGCGAACCAGTCGATGACATCCGCCCCTGCCATCACCTCGCCTTTGGCCTCCGCCAGCGGCTTTCCCTGCTCCATGGTGAGCAAAGGTGCGATGTCCTCGACACGCTCGCGCAGGATGTCGGCGGCCTTACGCATTACCTTCGAACGGTCGAAGGCGGAGACCTTGCGCCATCCACGGAATCCCCTGTCAGCCGCTTCGAGGGCATGATCGAGGTCGGCGCGGTCGGCATGGGCGACGGTGCCGATGGTGTCGCCCGTTGCAGGGCTGACGACCGGCAGCGAGCGGTTCCCGCTAGCCGGTGTCCAGGCGCCGTCAATGAATAGGGAAACGTCGCGATACATCGTGTTCCGTCCTCTCCGGGCCTCTGGCTGCGATTGCGGTCTGCTGGGGACTCGCCTCTCGGCGCCGTATGTGATTGGATACAGCGATACTGGCCCACAACCAGGCGGTTGCCAAGGGCCAGGACTCACTCGGTCAGGAGGGACGGAGATGGACACGATCGCACTCGATCCGAGGCTGCGGCATGCGAGCGGCTTTCTGGGACGGACGCCTCGCATGCTGATCGACGGCAAAATGGTTGGCGCCGTCTCCGGCAAGACCTTCGCGATCTACAATCCGGCGACCGGTGGCGTGATCGCCAACGCGCCGGAAGGTGACAAGGCGGATGTCGATCTGGCGGTGGCCGCGGCGCGACGCGCATTCGACGAGCGGCGCTGGGGCAGAATCACGCCCTCCGAGCGTGGCCGTATCCTCTGGCGCATCGCGGATCTGATCGAGCGCGACCTCGAGGAATTGGCCGAGCTGGAATCGATCGACAACGGCAAACCCTATGCCGTTGCGCGCGTGGCCGACCTGCCGCTGGCGGTGGACATGTTCCGCTACATGGGGGGCTGGGCAACCAAGATTACCGGCTCGACGCTCCCACTGTC
>JASHVB010000248.1 GCA_030039695.1 Acetobacteraceae bacterium | reverse complement strand
GGTGAGTGGCAAAACTGTGCCGCAACGTGTGTGGACTGACATGCTTCTTGATGCCAGCGGCCTCCGCTGCCTCATGAACGGCTCGATGGAGCTGGCGTGTCGAGATTGGCTCGAGCGCGCTCCGACCGGGGAACAGCCAACCCCCGGGCAGCATGACGCCACGGCGCTTGCCTTCGCGCCACCAGAGCCGCAGCAGTGCCAACAGCTGCGGCGACAGCATGGCGTTACGGTCCTTGCGTCCTTATGTGTTCCAGAAATTTATGTTGCATTGGCGACAAAACAGCGCACCACCAGGCTTTCTCGTAGAAATTGACAGCACATAAGATTCTCCACCCCGCTGGCAGACGTTCACACTAGATGGAGGGTCTGCTATGTTCGACCAACTTTTCGCGCGCGCTTCTACAGTCAGGCGCCACGCAACAGCGCCATATGCGGAAGAGCGGGCGAGGTACCTGCAGTACTGCGAACAGCGGGGAGACTCCAGGTCGACAGTACTACGCAAGGCACACGATCTCCTCTGGATTAGCCACCAACTTAGCTGCAGTGACCTGCCAATCGCGGTTGACCAAGTGCGAGAGATTGTTCTCGGCGGTCGAGATCGACAACGCACCGATCGCCCCGATCTCGGCTTGTTGTCAACTCGCAGGCGCCTCATAGGCCACACTTGTGCGTGGCTCCAGCATCTCGGCCACCTTCGCGAGCCCGCTGAACAGGTACCGTTCGGAGCGCAGTTGGATGAATATTGCAATTGGGCCAGGCTACAGCGCGGTCTCGCCGACAGTAGCGTTAATCAGTTCCGCCGAACAATCAGGCAGTTCCTTCGATGGTTCGGTTTCCGGGGCCTGCCCCTTTCCAGCGTTAGTGCCCGCGATATCGACGCCTATCTTGCTTTCGGACATGGTCAAGGATGGGCTCGTGTCAGTATTCGCAACACAGTAGATGCCCTCCGGGCCTTTTTCCGCTATGGCACCCAGGAAGGATGGGTTTCGGCGCATTTGGTAGAGTTTATTCAAGGGCCGAGAATTTACGCCCAGGAGAAGTTGCCCGCGGGGCCTTCGTGGACCGATGTAGAGCGGCTTTTCGCGGAACTGGACATGAGTCATCCCACAGATGTGCGTGACCGCGCCATCCTGATGCTGTTTGCGATCTATGGCTTACGCGCGGTCGAAGTGGCAAATCTTCGACTCGACGATATTGATTGGGAGCACGACCGACTGCGAGTACTTCGCGCCAAAAGACGTGAGCCACAGATTTTCCCCCTACTCCCTTCGGTCGGCAAAGCCGTCGCTGATTACTTGCGTTCGGTTCGTCGGCCTACGTTGCATCGTGAAGTATTCTTGACGCTTGTGACGCCATACGATCCGCTGTCATGCAGTGGGCTCTACGACATAGTTGCCGGCAGATTAAAATCCCTCGATGTGCAATGCGCTCATTACGGCCCCCATAGTCTGAGGCATGCCTGCGCAGCTCGACTGGTGGCGAAAGGCTTGTCGCTCAAGGAGATCGGCGATCATCTTGGACATCGCTGCACATCCGCTACCCGCGTTTATGCAAAGGTCGACCTGGCTGGTTTGCGTGAAGTGGCGGCTTTCGATTTGGGAGAGCTGTCATGAGGCTTCACGATGCTATTGAAAGCTACATTGAGTATAAACGTTCCCTGGGTATGCGCTATCGATCACAAGCCGCCGTACTCCGCGCCTATTGCCGCACCATGGGGGATGTATCGGTCGAGAAGGTGAAGCCCGACTCCGTTCTGGCCTTTATCGCTGGGGATGGTCCGGTCACTGCCCGATCAATCGAAAACCACAGAGCTCTAGCGGGCTTCTATCGTTATGCAGTCGGCCGGGGTTTGGTGTCGGTTGCTCCGTTGCCTGCGGCCATTCCGAGACCGCCACCTCACATGGCTCCGTACATCTATACTGTCGACGAACTAAAGCGGTTGATCGTGGCCACCGACACTCTGCAAACACCGCTTTCGCCCCTTTTGGCCTTAACAATGCAAACCTTGCTTCTCCTCCTTTATGGCACAGGGATGCGCATCGGAGAAGCGTTATCACTCACCGTGCAGGATGTCGACCTGGAAAACGGAGTACTGACTATCCGTGACAGCAAATTCTTCAAGACGCGACTAGTCCCCGTCGGTCCACGGCTGACGACGGTTTTGCGTAGTTACCTCTCGCGCCGCTCCCAGCTCCCGTTGCCGCGCGGTGTTGACTCGGCGTTCCTTGCGACGCGCACGGGTCTTTGGATGGACTACAGGCGTGTCAATAAGCTGTTTTGCCGACTTCGCCGCCGCGCTGAGATTAGGCGAGAGTGCACGGCGCGATATCAACCTCGTATCCACGATATTCGCCATACCGCTGCCGTTCATCGGGTGATTGCCTGGTATCGCGCTGGTTTGGACGTGCAGCAGCTTCTGCCGCAGCTGGCAACCTATCTTGGTCACGTTGATATCGAAGGCACCCAGCGCTACCTCTCGATGACGCCGGAACTGCTGCACGAGGCCAGCCTTCGCTTCGAGCGCTATGCTCGACCGGAGGTGCGCGATGCGTGACAGCAACCTGATCGGCCCGTGGATCCGTCGTTTCCTATTGGAACATTTGGTCGCGGACCGGAATCTGACCAGCAACACCCAAGCCAGCTATCGGGACACGCTGCTTTTGCTGCTTCCGTTTATAAGCCGAGCGAGAAAAATTCCAATTGATCGCCTGACAATCAATGATCTCTCATCAGCACTGATGCGTTCGTTTCTGGAGCATCTGGAGAAGGAGCGTGGCTGCAGTGGCGCCACACGTAATCTGCGCCTCGCTGCAGTCCACTCACTCGCAAAGTTCGTCGGCATGCGAAGTCCGGAACATTTGGCTTGGTCCGCCGATATCCGTGCTGTTCCATTCAAGAGGACACAGAAGTCTACGCTTATCTACCTGGACAAACCGGATGTTGATGCACTGTTGAAAGCTCCTGACTTGCGAACATCGCTCGGCAGGAGAGATTACGCATTACTGCTGTTCCTTTACAACACAGGCGCGCGTACCGAAGAAGCGGCCCGCTTGACGATCGGCGATATCACCTGGGGCACCTCACCCGCGGTGCGTCTCGTCGGCAAAGGCAAAAAGATGCGGGTCTGTCCCATCTGGAAGCGTACAGCGGATGAACTCAGGTTGCTCGCTGCTGCACGTACGGCCGGTGAATTCGTTTTCCTCAACCGCCGCAACGAACGACTGACCCGCTTCGGCATCTACGGCCTGGTTCGCCGTGTCGTTACTAAAGCAAGCAGCGAGTGCCCTACGCTCGCAACCAAGCGCATCAGTCCCCACTGTCTTCGACATTCATGTGCGGTTCACTTGCTCCGGTCCGGCGTGGACATCAATACCATCCGGGCTTGGCTCGGGCATGTCTCCCTTGACACCACCCATATTTACGCGGAGGTCGACCTGGAAATGAAAGAGAAGGCACTCGCTCTCTGCGATCTGCCTGATCATCCGGGAGCCAAGCCTTGGCGTTCGGATCCAAAGCTCATGGGATTTCTACGGGCGCTCTGACAGCTTCGAACGGAAAAGTTATGTTGCTTATAGGGGCCTGCGCAACGCATCTCGAATGGCGGTGCGCAGGCTTGCGCAACATAAATTTCTGGAACACATAAGGACGTAAATGTTCTGCAGAACATTTACGTCCCTTGCCGTGCTCGACGCGGATCATCATCCGGCTGCTGTCGATGTCCGCGATCTTGAGATTGACGACCTCGGAGACGCGCAGCCCGGCCGCATAGGCAGTGGTCAGTGCCACGCGGGACTTCAAGCTTCGAACCGCCGCGAGAAACCGCGCGACCTCGTCCGCGCTCAGCACCACCGGCAGCCTGCGCGGCTCCCGGGCATGCGCGATCCGCTCGGCCAACTGGCCCCGACCCAGCGTCACTCCGTAGAAAAATCGCAGTGCGCATACGGTCTGGTTCAGGCTCGCCCACGAAATTCCCCGCTCCACCAGGTGCATCTGGTAGGTGCGTACCGCATCGTGCTCAAGCCGATCCGGCGATCGACCGAAAAAACGGCTGAACTTTGCCACCGCCTGCAGGTAAGATAGCTGCGTAGCCGGCGACAGATTACGGACCGTCATGTCCTCAATCATGAGGCGGCGCAGAGGGCTCATCTCGGCCATCTGGTGGTCTCCCGTCTCTGGAGGTGGATATCAAGCACCCACCACTCTGGCAGACGGGGGACTCCTCGTACAGCGCGTGTCCTGCCCCGGACGCGACACGCGGTTTAGTTCAATCGTACTCCAAGTGATTCGGGAACCTGGAATCTCTCGAGAGTCGCGCCTTTCGCCCCCTGGTATAACACCACAACACGGCCGAACGATGCCGTTCGGAGAGATCGTCATGGTCACGCCATGATACACGAGATGGCGTAGCCGGTCTGACCTCGACCCGAACGGCTCGCTCGCGTCTACTCATGTTTCGGCGCGGTCGAAGACCTCCGTTGCCGGGAGTTGCTTGCCAGAGTCCGCTTCCGACCCAGATCCGTCATAGCTCGGCCTCCCAGACGATCCAGGAACCGGACATTCAGCATGGTTGCCAACGACTGGCATTTGCAGGGTAGCCGCGACGTGCTCACCGGCCTCCCCCGATCGTTCTCACCATACCGGTCCCGCCGAGCAGTGATCGCGCGCGTGCAGACTAGCGCAGAAACATGCGCAGCGCGGCAAAATAGACGCTCCGGATAACTACCGGATTCTGCTGCCGGCTTGGATGACAGTGCCCTGGGCAGCAACCCTGCCATTGCTGGAAGTCCCGCGACTGTCGATTGACGCACTTCGGGCGCTCTGCCGCCTGATCGATGCGAATCGGCCATCGTGGTCGGGACCGGCAAGGTGTTCTACGCCGCTCAGGTCGAGGACGCGCTCGAATATGGCAATTTCCACGACGGAGGCGCTCAACCGGCCGTGAGGCGGGAGTGCAGCCACGGTTGCGCGCCGAGCGGGTCGGACCGTCCTGGCCGCTATTGACGCCGGTCCAGAAGCTCTTTTGCCGCCTTGAGGTCGGCCGTGTCGAACCCCTCGGTGAAACGATCGTAGACCGGCCGGAGGAGCGCTGTTGCATCATCAGAACAGCCCTGATTGCTCAGCAGTCTGGCGAAACTCGTGGCAGCGCGCAGCTCGAGGGACAGAACGCCTTGGTGGC
>JASHVB010000005.1 GCA_030039695.1 Acetobacteraceae bacterium | reverse complement strand
CGTCAACATCCGCGACTTCGCTACCGACCGGCACCACACGGTGGACGACAGTCCGTTCGGCGGCGGCCCCGGCATGGTCATGCGCCCGGACGTGATCGATGCCGCACTTGCCTCCGTCGCCGACGACCGTCCGGCGGTCTGCCTGACCCCCCGCGGCCGCCCGTTCAGTCAGTCCGACGCCATCCGCTTCGCTGCCGCTCCCGGCCTCATTATGCTCTGCGGTCGCTACGAGGGGATCGACCAGCGCGTCATCGACGCCCGCGAGCTGCAGGAGCTGAGTATCGGCGACTACGTCCTCTCGGGTGGCGAGCTCGCTGCCCTGGTCGTCCTCGATGCCGTCGTCCGCCTGCTCCCCGGCGTCATGGGCGCGGCCGACAGTGCCGCCGAGGAGAGCTTCGCCCACCAGCTTCTCGAATACCCGCACTACACCCGCCCCGCCGAATGGCAGGGCCATCGCGTACCGGAGGTCTTGCTCTCCGGCCACCACGGGGCCGTCGCCGCCTGGCGCCGCGCCGAAGCCGAACGCATCACCCGCGAGCGCCGCCCCGACCTTTGGCGCGCCCGCACCATCACCCCCGTTGCAACGTCAACCGACGCGCACTAAGCACACGCCCCGAAAGGATCGCTCCCCATGAACATCCTCCAGCAATTCGAAGCCGGCGAAATGACCCGCCTCGGGCAGGGACGCACGATTCCGACATTCCAGGCCGGTGACACCGTGCGTGTCGCGGTGAAGGTGGTGGAAGGCGAACGCACCCGCACGCAGGCGTTCGAAGGCGTGTGCATTGCCCGCTCCAACAAGGGCCTGAACAGCAATTTCACGGTTCGGAAGATCAGCTATGGCGAGGGCGTGGAGCGTGTGTTTCCGCTTTACTCGCCGCTGATCGCGGACATCACCGTGGTGCGCCACGGCGACGTGCGCCGCGCCAAGCTCTATTACCTGCGTGGCAGGTCGGGGAAGCGCGCACGCATCGCGGAGCGCGCACGTGTCACTCCGACCACGACCGAGGCTCCCAGTGAACCCGCCGCCGCAGAATGAACGTGGCCCCTCGTTGCACTGATGGTGCGACAAGGGCACGACATCCACCGCGACACTGCCTCTACGCGGACGCGGTATTGCTGCGCCGCGAGCCCATGTGCGCGCGCAACGAGCTGAGCCATTTGGCAAGTACGATCGGTGGACATCGGAGAACGCCAGCAGCCGCCGGCGGATTTCGCCGGCGCTCGTCGCTACGCGCCGAATCGCGCCAACCTGGTCGCCTGACTTGCCGTCCTCGATAACGGCCTCTCCGGTCACCCCGGACCACGCATAAGCACCGAACGAGCGGATAGGCGCCAAAACAGCATCCGAGGGATGGTCCCACACTACGCTGTAATAAGCTCTCGCCCGGGCGGATCTCCTCGTGTTCGCGCCGTGACTGTGCGGATCGGGCGCGGGGGGCGCCATCCGCGGATTGCTCTGTCCGACCCTATGAGTTAGCGCGAATGCGCGGCTGACTGATTCGCTACGGTTGATCGCCATGTGGCTCCAAAGCACTGCCATCGGCTCCGGCGGCCGTGCAATCCGAAGCGGGCCGGCATCTACAGCCTTTAATCCAAGATCCGAGACCAGTCACGGCACCAGCGGCTGCTTCGTTTCGTCAGCACCGGCGCCACACATCACGGCAGGCAACGGCACGAACGATCGTGGATCTTGCCTGTTGGCAAACCGGGTCTGGTTCAGCGTTTTGAACACCGCCGCGCCAGACGCCGAAGCGGCCACACCTTCCACGTCGGACATCGTGTGGCCGATCTCGGGCCCCGGGCCGTTCGCCGCGATGCGCAGCGGATTGGTGCGGTCGAGCAATAGATTCCCGCCCAGGGTATCGGCCGCTCCGGCGGCATCCGCGGCCGCCGGCCATGGTGTCGCCAGAACGACGACCTCCGCTCGTTGGGCTGCGTCCGCGACGCTGCCGTAGCCCGCTCCCACTGGCCCCGAGTGCGACACGGCGAGGGGCCGCGAATGCCCAACGGTACCTGATGACTTGCCAGCAGCCATCCCGTAGCAAGCGCGTTGCCAACATTGCCGGCGCCGATGATGGCGACCCCCACGCGGGCCTCCCTCGCGACCGAATCCCGCGGCACGGTGGCGTCACGAGCGATTGAAGCGGCACCAGCCATTCAGTCAGGGAGCGCAAAGCCCCGGCTGAGCTGAGCCGCACCATCACGACCTCGGCCGCAAGAATGCGCGGGCGGACGATTGGCGGGGACACCCAGCTCGCGTGAGTACAATCGCGATCTCCGACGCCAGTGGAACCACGCCCACGAAAGAGGCCCGGGCGGGCGGGCCAGCGGGCCACGTGACGGGCAGATCCACTGCCGCCGGTGCGAACATCAGTGCGACCCAGATACAACCGAACTCCGTCGCAACGTCGGACCGATGCAGACGCTATGCTTGGCGACGTAGGGGGCGGATGCCAGGCGGCCACAGGGCGCTCTAGCCGGCGGCGAGGATGTGACCGAGGCAGACACACGAGGGTCCGTGCGGGCCACGCCCGCCCCGCCTTGCGCCGAGGCGGCCGTTGCGCCAAACCAGCGTCCCCGCGCAATCGCGCGCGGGCTGGCCACACTGCAAGTACGAGGGGAGCGATGTCTGCCACGAAGCCACGCACGCTGTTCGACAAGATCTGGGACAGCCATGTCGTGGAGAAACTCCCCGACGGCACCTGCATCCTCTACATCGACAGGCATCTGCTACACGAGGTGACCAGCCCGCAGGCATTCGAGGGTCTGCGTATGGCCGGCCGCACGCTGCGCCGTCCCGACTGCACGATTGCCGTCGCCGACCACAACATACCCACCGTAGGCTCGCGCCGGCCGGCCGACATCAAGGAGGAGGACAGCCGCATCCAGGTGCAGACCCTGGAGAAGAACGTTGTTGAGTTCGGCGTGCCGTACATCCCGATCCTGGATAAGCGCCAGGGCATCGTGCACATTATTGGCCCTGAGCTCGGTCTGTCGCTGCCCGGCATGACCATCGTTTGTGGCGACAGCCACACCTCAACGCACGGTGCGCTTGGCGCGCTCGCCTTCGGCATCGGCACGTCCGAGGTGGAGCATGTGATGGCGACGCAGACGCTGCTGCAGGCGCCGGCGAAGAACATGAAGATCGAGGTGAACGGCAAGCTCGGCTTCGGGTGCTCTGCGAAGGACATCGTACTGGCGATCATTGGCAAGATCACCACGGCCGGCGGCACGGGCCACGTCATCGAATACACCGGCAACACGATCCAAGCCCTCGACATGGCCGGACGGATGACGGTGTCGAACATGACGATCGAGGCCGGCGCGCGCGCAGGCTTGATTGCGCCGGATGAGACGACGTTCGCCTACTGTAAGGGCCGCGACTACGCGCCGAAAGGCGAGGCGTGGGACCAAGCGGTTGCGTATTGGCGTACGCTGCCCTCTGATCCAGGCGCCGTGTACGATAAGTCGGTTTCGCTCACTTCGGCGGAAATAGCGCCAATGGTGACCTGGGGCACGACGCCCGGTGCGGTGGTTCCGATCACCGGCGTGGTGCCAAATCCCGCTGACGTCGCCGAGGAAGGCCTACGCGCGCAGATGCAGCGCATGCTCGACTACATGGCGCTGAAGCCAGGACAGGATATAGAGGGCGTGCCAATCGACGTGGTGTTCATTGGGTCGTGCACCAACGGCCGCATCGAGGACATCCGCGCCGCGGCTGCGGTTGCGAGGGGACGCAAGGTCGCCGCCGGGGTGCAGGCGCTGGTGGTGCCGGGCTCGGGCCTAGTGAAGGAGCAAGCGGAGCGCGAAGGTCTGGACCGCGTGCTTCTGGAAGCCGGCTTCGAATGGCGCGACCCGTGTTGCTCCATGTGCCTTGGCATGAATCCCGACAAGCTGACGCCGGGTCAGCGCTGCGCCAGCACGTCGAACCGGAATTTCGAAGGCAGGCAGGGCCCGGGTGGCCGCACGCATCTTGTGTCGCCGGCGATGGCGGCGGCAGCTGCGGTGACCGGAAGGTTGGCGGATGTGAGGCAGTTGGCCCCCTCGCCCGGGTAGCGCGAGCAGCCGCGGTGAGGGTCGTGAGTGCCAGCCGCCGCGCCCTCACCCAACCTGTCCGGCTTCGCGGGAGAGGGATTGCAGGAAGGAAATAAGATGCAAGCGTTCACCACACTCACTGCCGTTGCTGCGCCGATGCCGATGCAGAACATCGACACTGACAAAGTCATCCCCGCGCGATTCCTCAAGACGATCAAGCGCTCGGGCCTCGGCGTGCATCTGTTCGATTCGCTTCGCTATGACAAGGATGGCAAGGAGCGTCCGGATTTCGTGCTGAACCAGGAGCCATACCGCAAGGCGCAGATCATCATCGCGCATGAGAACTTCGGCTGTGGCAGCTCGCGCGAGCATGCCCCCTGGGCGCTGCTGGATTTTGGCATTCGCTGCATCATTGCGCCGGACTTTGCCGACATCTTCTTCAACAACAGCTTCAAGAATGGCATTCTGCCGATCCGCCTGCCCCGCGCAATCTGCGATCAATTGATCGACGACGCGAAGCTCGGCGGCAATGCGCGCATAACCGTCGATCTGGCGCGCCAGGTGGTGGTACGGCCGAATGGCGAGGAGATCCACTTCGATATTGACCCTTTCCGCAAGCATTTGCTGCTGAACGGGCTGGACGATATCGGCCAGACCATGCAGCACGCGCTGCGGATAGACCGCTATGAAGCGGCACGGTGGCAGAGCCAGCCGTGG
>JASHVB010000247.1 GCA_030039695.1 Acetobacteraceae bacterium | reverse complement strand
GCGCACGTCATGGAGCAGCGCGTGGACAACAAGCTGATCCGCCCGACGGCGAACTACATCGGGCCGGAGAACCTGACCTTCATCCCGATCGACAAGCGCGAGTGAGTCGACTCGCTGGGTAGATCGACCGCCGCCGCAGCAATGCCGCGGCGGTTTTTTTATGCGCCGCGAGTCAACCGTACGATGCCAACGACTCTGAACCTGTGACATGGATGCATCGCTTGCACGCGCGCCGACAATTTTTTCACCGCTTATGCGACCTTGCGGTTGAATTTTGTTTGACATGCATGACGGGACGATGAATAGCGGAATCGGATCGCGCGAATCGAGTCGTGCCGCATATGCAGCTCGCTGATGAGCGCATCCGACGGAGAGAGCGAAGGGACGGTCTATGGACCGCTGCCTTGTTCAGGCGAAGCAGATCCGATCATACGCCGGCAGTCGTGGCGTGGTCGGACGGAAGACGGCGAAGGCGATGACGCGCACGACGCGTGCCAGTGAGTCGCCGTCATCGGGGCCACAGAACATGGCTGACTCGGTTTGCGTCCCAAGGCTGCCGATCTGTCAGCGCGGAAACCACGCGGCTGCAGACGTGATGCGGAACCCGCAGCGCAGGAGGCTGTTGGTTGACCGCGCGACAACAACCAAGCGTACGAGAAGGAGTTTCAGCAAGTGAGCAGCGAAGAGACAACCGACGAAAAGCGTCGGGCACAAGCGTTGGCAATGCGGGCCGGCGGCCGGAAGGCTGCGAAGAAGGGCGCCCGCAAGGCCACCGCGAAGAAGGGCCGGAAGGCTGCAGCAAAGAAGGGCGCTCGCAAGGCCGGCGCCAAGAAGGCTGCCGCGAAGAAGGGCGCTCGTAAGGCCGGCGCGAAGCGCAAGGCCGGGGCGAAGAAGGCCGGGGCGAAGAAAGGCGCCCGCAAGGCCGGCGCAAAGAAGAAAGCTGGCGGTAAAAAGAAGGCCGCGCGCAAAGGCGGACGTCGGAAGAAAGCTGCAGCGGCGGCGATGCCGGATATGCCCGCAGGCGGCGGTGAGCCGATGGCCTGACGGCGTTCGATATTGTCGAGGAGGAAGGGCGCCGTATGGCGCCCTTTTTCGTGTCGTGTGTCACTGCGAGGCCCTGCGGGCCTCACAATGACAGCCCTACCCGAACGTGTTCAGCAGATCATCCACGTGCCGCGCCGTGAGCAGCCGCGGCGATGCATGACGCAGCATAAGGTACAGCTTGGCTGCTTCCTCCAGTTCTTCCGCCGCATACACCGCGTCCGTCAGCGTCTTGCCGGACACCACTGGACCGTGATTGGCTAGCAACACGGCACGGGCATCGATCGCGGCATCGTGAATCGCCGGCTCCATCGCTGCATCGCCTGGTCGGAAATAGCGCACGACCGGCATGCGGCGACCGACGCGCATGACGAAGTAAGGCGTGAGCGGCGGAATTGGATTGTCGCGATCCACGTCTGGCAGGCAGGCAACGGCGGTCGCCTGCGTCGAATGCAAATGCACCACCGCTCCGGAGTCGCTGCGCGCGCGGTAGAATGCGCGGTGCATCACCACTTCCTTGGACGGTTTGTCACCGTCGATATGGCGAAAACCAGCGTCGAGCCGCGACAGCCGTGCTGGATCGAGTCGACCAAGGCTCGAATTCGTCGGCGTGATCAGGTAGCCGCCATCCGGCAGGCGCGCGCTGATATTGCCGGCGCTACCGACCGAAAAGCCGCGTGCAAATAGGCTGGCAGCGAGTTCGACCAACAGATCACGGGTCTGGTTTTCGGTCATCTCAGTGCTCCAATACCTGGAACGCCCGCAAGAAGAAGTCCGGGCCGCCGAAATTACCCGACTTGAGCGCCAGTAGCAGCGGTGCCTTGCTACCCTCGGCATAGGTCCACGGCACGCCCGGATCGATCTCCGCGCCGATACGCAAGCTGCGCACACCGAGTCGCTGCACCACCGCGCCAGAGGTCTCGCCACCGGCTACCACGATGCGACGCGCGCCTTCAGCTACCAGGCCCTCGGCGATGCGCGCCATGGCCTCCTCGATCATCGTGCCAGCCGCTTCGCGTCCCAGTTTTGCCTGCACCTGCGCGACCTTGTCGTGCGGTGCTGACGCCGCGATGACAATTGGTGTCTCGCCAAGTCGGCGGTGCGCCCAGTCGAGCGCGGCGGCACTGAGCTTCGCGGCATCGGGAATCACCAGCGGATCGATCTCGAGCACCGGTCTATGCAACCGCGCTATGCCAAGCTGCGTCAGTGTCATCCTGGAACATGAGCCCGCCAGCACGACCGCGTGACCTGCGACAGCGGGCAACGAACCGGCGTCCGCGCGTTCTGGCAACAGGCCCGCGCGTTGGAAATTCGCTGGCAATCCCATTGCGACGCCGGAGCCGCCGGTGATCAGCGCATGGTCCGCTGCCGCTTCGCCGATCGCCAACAGATGCGCATCGCTGACGGCATCGACGATCGCGTAGCGCCGGCTTTGCTCCTTTAGCTCGGTCATCGCGCGGCGGATCGCCATCGCGCCTTGTTCCACCGTGGCGTACGGCACCAGGCCTACTACGCCGTCGGTCTGCCGGCCGAGCACACGCACCAGGTTCGCGTCGGTCATCGGCGTCAGCGGATGGTGTTCCATGCCACTTTCGTTCAGCAGCACGCTGCCGACGAACAGGTGCCCCTGGTAGACGGTGCGCGCGTTGGTCGGGAATGCCGGACAGGCGAGCGCGAAGCCGCTGCCCAGCGCCGCAATCAGCGCATCGGCAACAGGTCCAATGTTGCCTTGGTCGGTGCTGTCGAACGTCGAGCAATACTTGAAAAAGAATTGCCGGCATCCAGCTTCGCGCAGCCAGCCCAGCGCAGCGAGGCTGTCGCGCACCGCTTCACGTACTGGCGCGGTGCGCGATTTCAGTGCGACGACGACTGCATCGGCGTCGGGTCGTGCGTCGGTCTCGCGTGGCACGCCGATCAGCTGCACGGTGCGCATGCCGCCGCGCACCAGCATGGAGCACAGGTCGGTCGCTCCGGTGAAATCGTCAGCGACGGCGCCGAGAAGCATGCTCAGTACTCCCGCCCGAAGGTCTCTCGTGCTTTGCGCGGCCCGATGCCAGATGTGAGGCATCGAGGGTGAGGGTGGTCACGGGCGGGCCAATCCTGCGGCGCGTCCGTCATCCGTCGCTCCGTGCCGACGTCTCGTTGTCTGCGGGCGAGACTAGTACATCGGCAAACGCCCGTGCCTGTGTCTCCCATCCTGGCAGGGTCTGCCCGATCTTCCACGCCTCGTCGCCCATCTCCTGGCGTAGCGAGTCACTGAAGACCAAGCGCCGCAGTGCCTTGGTCAGTTGCACCTGATCGCCCGGTTCGCACACCACGCCGGCCTGTGCCCCCACCAACGCGGCCGCCGCTCCGCCCGACGTGACAGCGACCGGCAATCCGCGCCGCAGCGCTTCGGCGATCGCCATGCCGTAGCCTTCGAACCACGTCGCCAGCGCGAACAGATCTGCGCTGCGCCACAGTGCCTCAAGGGCGTCACCGGTGACTTCGCCGGCAAAGCGCACCTGCGGTACGAGTTGCAGCGCCTCGGCGAGCTTGACCAGGTGGTCCGCATAAGCCGGCTCCCGCCGAAGCGACCCGACAATCGTGAGGTGCCATCGTAGATCAGGCAAGCGCGCAAGCGAGCGCATCAGCACGTCGTATCCCTTCCGCGGGACGACGGTACCAATCGACAGGATTTCACAGACCGGACCTCCAGACCCAACCGAACGCGGCGCGTCCTCGGTTCCGGGCACGACAATGCTGACATGGGCGATATCGACACCGAATTCCGTGGCAAGCCGTTGTGCGGTGGTCTCGCTCGTAACGATGATCCGACTCAGCCGTGGATAGAGCCGTCGCTCGACGCGTCGCAGGATAGCCCGCTCGGGCTCGCTGAAGCCGGTCTCCAGCGCGGTGGGATGGTGGATCAGACCCACCGCGCCGCGCGCCCACAGCGCGTCCTCCATGCCGCTGAATGCCGGCAAAGCCAGCCCGTCGATCACTGGCCGCGTGCGCTCCGCAAGCCCGTCCCATGCGGTGCAGGCAGAGTCGCGTGCGTCGTCATCGCTGAGCGGGAAGCGGCCAGCGAGCTCGACAACCTCGACGGTGTGTCCGCCGGCGCGCAGCCCTTCGACCATGCGACGGTCATAGGCATAGCCGCCGGCAACCTGGTCGAAAGGCGAGGGGACGATCAGCGAAACCTGCATTCGGCAAGGCGACCCTTTTCCGTCACTCCGCGGCCCACAAGGCCGAGGTAATCTGTCGTCGGAGATTGCTTCGTCGCGGAGCTCTGAACAAGAACACAGGGGCGTCCCGCTCTCCTTGGGGGACGGCGTCGGGGGGAGTAGCCAGCGCGGTCCAGGCCGACCGCGCGGCCCGACCCCTCCCTCACGGCGAGGGGAACGCGCGCTCTGGCCGCAGCGGTTTCATCCGCGCCTTTGCACCGGATAGCCCACCCCTGCACTGGCGATGACAGATGTGTTCGCGCATGCGGGCAAGGACGGTGCGAACAGGTCTGTCGGCCCCCCAGCCGGTTCGGCAGGCCGATCAGCGCTTCGCACGTGCAGATATTGTCGTTCAATTTGTCGTCGGTGCCGTTCAACCCGACGACCATCCGCCGCCTATCAACCGGTTGTCCCCTGACGACGTCTTCGCTGCGCACCTGCGCCCTCGCCAGCGCCGGCACGGCTCGGCAGCCGATGGGACTGTCCGGCCGGGCCGGGTTCGCCGTCTCGCCGGGACGGGGGCTGGGCGCGCGCACGGTGCCCGTCGACCGGACCGCTCGCCGCTGCAGCCGGCGGTTCTGGCGGCGCTGGACCCGCCGCACCTAGCTTTCTGCTGTCCGGCGGCGCGCGTGGCGCACGTGCCGGGGTGCCTGTGCACGCGCGCGGGCGATGCACCTTGCGCGGTCGATCCAGCGCTGGCGTCGATCCTCGACTCGATCCGACTGCGCCTGGGTGGAACTGACACGCCGCCCCGTCTGAAACGCCGCTTCAGCGTTTCGTTGCAGGCTGTTGAATCTTGCAACCCCCACCCTTGGCGGGGTAGAGCCGCGTCGCTATAAGCCCGCGCGTTCACGACCCGAAACGGGCGTGCCGATCGGGGTCCGGAGACGACGAGAAGTGCAGGACTGATAACGCTCATGATGGTGACGTTGCCGCCCGACTACCGGCCCTCCGAGGGCGAAGAATTCATGAATCCTATCCAGGTCGAGTATTTCCGACAAAAATTGCTGCGTTGGCGAACGGACCTGCTGAAAGAGGCGGACGGTACCCTGGCAAGCCTCTCTGAGGGCGGTATTCACGAAGCGGACATCACCGACCGAGCCAGCGTCGAGACCGACCGGGCTCTGGAACTGCGCACACGCGACCGTGCCCGCAAGCTGATCTCCAAGATCGACCAGGCGCTGGGGCGGATCGAGAGCGGGACCTATGGCTATTGTGAGGAGACCGGCGAGCCGATCGGCATCAAACGGCTGGAAGCGCGACCGATCGCGACGCTCTCGATCGAGGCGCAAGAGCGGCACGAGCGGATGGAGCGCGTCCACCGCGACGACTGAGGGGCTCGCGGCGACGGCTTCGCACATGCGTGGCAAGTGCTGGCTGGCGCGCCCTGCCCAGTCAGGTTCGGGCACTGGGCAGCGGCGGTTTGGACTTGCCGCATTGCCCGCGAACCCACCGCCGAGCGGCTGGCCGGCGCATCGGAAGGAGACGTCATGGAGGAGCGGTTGCCGGATTGGCTCCTGAACCTCGACCGACCCGGGCCGTTGTTGGCGAGGGCAATGCAGGCGGACCCGATCGTGGTCGAATGAACGCGCATCGGTACCCGCCTGGCCGCTGCTCGATTGCGCGAGGGTGATGCGAGGGGCGCGATGG